>JAFUJY010000200.1 GCA_017467985.1 Bacillota bacterium | reverse complement strand
TTCTTTACGGTCGGGTGTGAACTGAATGTGGGTCCCGGCTCCTACAATCCCGGCCGTGGTGGCCTTTGCGGGCATGTATCCGATGCGGATTGGCTTT
Source organism: Bacillota bacterium (assembly GCA_017467985.1). GTDB lineage: Bacteria > Bacillota > Clostridia > Lachnospirales > Bianqueaceae > Faecimorpha. The sequence continues at coordinate 12,929 of JAFUJY010000200.1, read as the reverse complement.
TCATCCGGGCTGGGTGTGCGCATAAAAATCCCCTGAGGACAGCCCCAGTAAATATTGCCTGTCAGTTCATCCACCATCCAGGTGGCGTCCGCGGCACCGGTCTCCGGGAAGTGACGGACCTCATCGGTGAGGAAATCCACCACGCCCACACTGTGTCCTTCCGTGGGCGGGAATGCACAATAGAACCATAGATAACGACCATCTGCGGACAAGCTGTTATTTACAAAATAAAAGCCCTGCTGGATGGGAGCCACCCGGGTGGACAGCACCCAGTAATTTACGCCATTCTCGTTGATTCTCTTGGTAAAATGTTTCGATGTCATTGGGGTATACATAATCGTTGCCTCCTCAGCTAAAATAAATTTTCTTAAAATCAGCGGATACATCCGCCTCCATCTTCCATTCCAGGTATAGGGTGTGCACACCTGTTATGGTCCGCACCGGGCCCCGGAACCTCTGCCAGCTTTCTTTGGTGGGTTCCACTTCCACCCGGGCGATTTTTTCATGATCTGCCCACACTTCCACCACACCGTATCCGTTGCTGCGCAGCAGCAATTCCACGCTCTGCATCGGACGGTCAAAGTTCACATATCGGTACATGGCCCAGCCATTTCCATGGGCATGGGTCAGAATTTCATCGCCGGGATGTTCCGGATCAGGCATCAGATAGGAGCGGACCTCCCAGCCGCCCAAGCGGCACGCCCTTGCGGCATCAATGGGCAGGCTGATATCCAGCGGCGCCTCACATCCCTGGGTGGTAGGCAACACTTCCTTAATACTTCCATCCTCCGCGAACTCAATGGGTTCCACGCACATCCGACGGCTCCATCGACCGTTTTGGGAGGAACGATGGTAAAAGACATACCACTGCCCTTGATACTCCCCAATACTGCCGTGATTATTCCAGGTTTCGGGATCACAGCCCGTATTGTCAATAATAATCCCTTTATATTCGTAAGGGCCCAGGGGTGAACGGCTCACGCTGTAACCCATACATGTGGCCCGGCCCCGATTAATATCCGTATAAACCAGATAATACAGATCCCCCCGCCTACGTACACAGGCCCCTTCATGAAAACCATGACGCTTCTCATCAATGATTCCCGTCCGGATGCTGGATTCGTCCAAGGTCCGCATATCCGGGTTCATTTTTGCCCCTTTCAGTGAGAACTGTCCCCAGAAATAATAAGCCTGCCCGTCATCGTCAATGAAAATCGACGGATCAATCCCGTCCCCGTTGGCCGATCCCAAGGGCTGGGGATCCTTAAAGGGCCCCCAGGGAGTCTCCGCCACGGCTACGCCCTCTTCTCCGCTTTCCATGCAAAAATACAAATAATATTTTCCGTCACGATGAATACAGTCCGGCGCATACAGCTTGCAGATCGCCTTCAGCCATGGAATATCACTGCTGCGAAACGCCACACCGTGATCCGTCCAGTGCACCATATCATCCGTAGAAAATACATGCAGCATCTGGCTGCCATATTCTTTTGCCCCACTAATGTCGTAGGATCCATACAAGTACAGCCGGCCATCGGGCATCACCCGTGCTTCCCCATCCGGCACAAAATGTTCTCTTGGTAAAATCGGATTCATTTTTTCTCTCCCATTGACATCAAAAGCCAACCGACAATTCGTTATTGCCGGCTGGCTTTTAATATTTACTTACTCAATTCAATCAGCTGCTTAGTTTCAGCCACAGCCATATCCACACGGCCGGCTACGGTCGTAGTAAATGTTACCCATTCATCGTTCTTCACAAAACGGGGATGGGGATCAATATGATATGTACAAGGATTCTTGGAAGACCAACCCTCTACCACAGGATTCAACGTAACCACATCGATGATCTTCTTACTCTCGGTATTGTAGAAACGCACCAGAGACGGACAGCCTCTCCACCAGGTCAAACCTTCAGAGGGATAAGAACCATCCACTACAAAATACTTATCGTCCACTGTACTATGGGCATGCCAGGTACCATTGCCGCCCTCAATGGGAATGTAGCAAATGCACTCAGCCTCGTTGTCCCCCAGCTTATCCTGTACGATACTCTGAGAAGAACAGTAGAAAATGGACTTACCATCTGCTGCCCACCACTCATGGGTTGCAGAATTCTTATAAGGTTTACGCATTTCACGGCTGCCATCACGACGGATCAACTGCAGACGGGGATACACGCCATCCACCAACGCCGGCAGCTCATACTGTCCGGTCTCGGTACTCCAGGACACCTCATGGGCGCACATGCACAAGTCTCCATTGGTGGGACAAGTCTGGGTATGGTTATAAGGAATACCCGCTACCGTACGATACCACTGGGTATAGCTGCCATCCTTCACATTAAAGCTGCCGATAAAGCTGCCGCAGGCAGTCTGAATATCTACAACAATCTCCTTGCGGTCCGGTGTAAAGGTCAGATGGGTGCCGGTACTGCTGATGTTCAGTTTTTTGATCTCTGCAGGAATATCCGCAATCTTCACAGCCTTTTCATCCGGATGAGGTGTACGCATGAAAATGCCCTGCTTACAGCCCCAGTACACATTACCAGTCAGGCCGTCTACCATCCAGCCGCTGCCCAGTGTCTCCGGAAAATAGTGCACTTCATCGCTCAAAAAGTCAATCACGCCCAGACTATGACCTTCTGCCGGCGGGAATGCACAGTAGAACCACAGATAACGTCCATCATCGCTGCAGCCGGAATTTACAAAATAAAATCCCTGCTGAACCGGTGCCACATGGGTGGACAGCACCCAGTAATTGACGCCGTTCTCGTTCACTCTCTTGGTAAAATGTTTAGATGTCATTGGTGTGTACATTGTAAAAACCCTCCTTAAAATAGTTAAGAATTTGGTCTGGCACTTACTCGTTGTCCTTATTTTAACTAAAATTGGAGGGTTTGTAAATATATTTTTTTAATTATTATAGAAAATCCATGGAGTTTGGAAAAAAGCATCTCCCGTTCGTTGTCCCTTACGTAAACTCAATGAAAGGTGGTATCTATATGTTTTTATATTACGTAACTCCCCTGGGCCAGGCTGTTTTGCTGGACTACAAGGGTGATGATAGAATTATTGTTCTCCCCGACGAAATCGATGGTCACGAAGTCCATCCCCAAATCCCTGATAACACTTTTGCCAACTGCAAAAACGTGGAATATATCGTATGCCAGCAAGATGTCACTTTCGGACTGTTTCTTTTCCAAAATTGTCCCAAGCTCAAAGCGGTCGTCTCATTGGACTGTCGTCCCCATTTTGAAGAATTTTCTTTTACCGGACCGGACTTTACACCCAAAGATGTTTCTGAAATGGAGATTATTTCTGATTACTATTTTGAGGACTATGAAGCCGACTGGGGCGGCAATGTCTCCCGGGCAAAAGCCCTTTTAATCGATACCGTTCAACGTCTGGCACAAAACAATGACACCTATGGCCTGCGCATGCTGGCCCGTCTCAGTCCCCTGGGTGTTACACTGCGTAATGCGGTTCTCACCAACCACATGGACCCCCTCAAGGACATGCTGGCCCTTGAAATTCCTCTGGGCGATGATTGTCCCTTTGCGATTTCCATCAACGATGCGATCCAGACTCGCCGGCCGGAGGTATTTCGTCTCCTGCTGCAGCAGGGACTTACCCGAGGTGACTACTATGAACCATACCCCATTCGCCTTGCCCTCCTGTATAATCAGTACGATATGGTAAAAGAGTTGCTGGCAGGCGGGCATTACCCCAAGGACTTTGTAACCCATTTCTGGGATGCTCCCTCCCAGTCCCTATTAAAGTATGCTCTGACACATTGTTCCCCGGATATTATTAACATGCTGGTGGAGGCGGGGGCAAGGTTGCTGGAGAGTGAAAAATAAGTTGATTTGCATAGGGTATAAAAGAAACTCGCAAAGGTCTCGTAACCTCTGCGAGTTTCTTTTATTATTTTTTTCTTACCATCTTGAACATTCCGGCTCCGTCCCAGGCGCAGGGACGCACCTCAAATCCAAACTTTTCATAAAAGCTTTCTTTTCCCTTGGAGCTGATTAATTCCAGGCTTACCGCCCAACCCTCTTTCAGCTGGGACTGGATATACTCCTCGACCGACTCCATCAACAGTCTCCCGATGCCCTGGCCCTGGTATTGCGGACGAATGGCAAAATCCTTAACATAAAAAGACATGCCTCCGTCCCCTATAAGCCGTATCATACCCACCGGTATCTCATCGTCATAGGCACAGAAGACGGCCATACTGTTGCTTAGTGCCACCTCAATCTGTTCCAATGATGGCGCCTGCCAGCCCACAGACTTAAAAAGATCCTTAAACTGAGCAGCGGATAGTCTATCCTGTTCGATTCTCATATGTCTCACACTCCTTCCGGACGGTATCTGTACATTTCCTAATGTCTTTAGAAAATATCGCCACTTAACCTGCATTGCCTCGTATTTTTCTGCATCGGGAACAATTACATCCCCTATACCGATATCTACACTAAATGGAACACGAACGTTTTTAACATATCCGGTAATCTGCGTTCCAACATCCCTTTATAATACTCAACATTATACATAAATATATATCTTTTTCCCAAAAATCATTCATTTTAACTTTACAAGCGGATACTTTTGTAATTTCTTATCATTAAAATCACACCCTTTTTTTATTATGCGTGTGCGATTTTAAAACTTTATTTGCCAATCTCTCTTGCTGCTTTTTTCAACACATCCCGCACCGCGGGGTAACTGATCAGATTCATTGCGTCTTTGTATGGTACCAACAACACTTCCCGCAGATCATCCGCCTTCATCAGCGGCTGGGATGCATCGTACTGTGCCAGAAAATATGTTACGTGCTTTAATACATCCTTACCCGTGGGATAGGATATCTCTTCCTGGAAACCAGGGAGCAAACGGGCGCGGACACCGGCTTCTTCCCACATTTCCCGTACGGCTGCTTTTTCCTTTGTCTCCCCCTGTTCCACATGCCCCTTGGGCAGGCCGTAATGACCTTCTATTTCCCGCACCAGTACAAAATGGGGCTCATCATTTACCCAGGTGTAAAGCACTCCGCCGCTGGAATACTCATGCTGCACATTGCCCAGCATTTCGGCCACTTCTTCGTAACTGCAGCGGTAGTCACCCTCTCCCTTTCGCACATAAGTCCCTGTCCAGGGATTGTTTTCCACATACACCGGCATGTCTTTTTGCTCCGCAGCGGGAACGTAAATAGCCACTACCTCCTGGCCGTCAATTGTTTCGATGACGATGTCTTCCGGCAGCAAAATATTGACACTGGCTTTTTCCGGGTTATTTACAAGATCCCAGAACTCTCGGATCAGACGCCGGGGATCGGGCAGCTTTACCGCATGCAGTGATTTATCTTTATACTCTTCCACGCCCAGCAAAATGACGCCGCCGATGGCGTTGGCAAACGCAGAATAGGTCTCCCAGATGCTGTGGGGCAGACCACCCGTGGCTTTCTTAGCTTCAATACGATTGTTTTCACGATATTTTTCCAGATTCTGATAATTGCTCATGCTGCACACCCCCTGTTGATTTTATTATACTATATCCACAGAAAACTTTCAAGAATCTTTCCCTTTCATCCATTGCTTTTGAAAAAAATTTGTGCTATACTGCGTATTGTGAATATATGCTTGTAATTGGTCAGGCGTCTCTACAAACTACCGCAAATAGTTAACTATCACACATTTTATCGAAGATTTTTGGTAAAGTGTTTTTTATGTGCAAAAAAGGAGGTATCCCACATGAAATATGATGTAATTATTATTGGTGCCGGCCCTGGCGGTATTTTTTCCGCCTATGAGCTGGCTGTTAAGCGGCCGGATCTGAGCATCGCAGTCTTTGAGGCAGGCAACCCTCTCTCCAAAAGACATTGTCCTATCGACGGCAAGAAGATTCCGTCCTGCATCAAATGTAAAACCTGTGCAATCATGAACGGTTTTGGTGGCGCAGGTGCTTTTTCCGATGGCAAGTACAATATTACCAATGATTTCGGCGGTACTTTGTACGAATACATCGGCAAAGAAAAGGCGATCGAACTGATGGAATATGTGGACAAAATCAACATGGAGAACGGCGGCGCTCAAACAAAGATGTACTCCACCGCCGGCTCGGCTTTCAAAAAGCTGTGTATGCAGAATAAGCTGACTCTGCTCAACGCCTCTGTACGACATCTGGGAACGGACATCAACTACATTGTTCTTGAAAATCTCTATAATAAATTAAAAGACAACGTGGACTTTTTCTTTAATACCCCCATTCAGAACGTGGAAATTGTTGAGGGCGGATACTGCGTAAATTCTGCGCAAATTAGTGCGTATTGCCGTAAATGTATTATCTCTGTGGGCCGCAGTGGCAGTAAGTGGATGGAAACGGTCTGCCATGATCTGGATATTCCCACCCACTCCAATCGGGTGGACTTGGGCGTGCGGGTGGAGATTCCCGCAGTAATCTTCTCTCATATTACTGATGAACTGTACGAAAGTAAAATCGTTTACCGTACAGAAAAATTCGAAGATAACGTGCGCACATTCTGCATGAATCCCCACGGCATTGTCGTAAATGAAAATACCAACGGTATCGTGACCGTAAACGGTCATAGTTTTGAAGATCCTTCCAAGAAGACGGAAAACACCAATTTTGCCCTGTTGGTGGCCAAGCATTTTTCTGAACCCTTTAAGGACAGCAATGGTTATGGTGAAAGCATTGCCCGCTTATCCAACATGCTGGGCGGCGGTGTGATTGTACAGCGGTTCGGAGATCTGGTCCGGGGCCGACGCAGCACACCCAAGCGGATTGAAGAATCTACCCTTCGCCCCACTTTGGCGGCTACGCCCGGCGATCTGAGTCTGGTTCTGCCCAAGCGGATTATGGACGGTATTATCGAGATGATTTATGCTCTGGATAAAATCGCCCCCGGTACAGCCAACGATGATACTCTTCTCTACGGTGTGGAAGTAAAGTTCTACAACATGGAGGTAGAGCTGGATAAAAATCTGGAAACCAAGCATCCCGGCCTATATGTGATCGGTGACGGCAGCGGTGTGACCCATTCTTTGTCCCACGCGTCAGCCAGCGGCGTGTATGTAGCAAATCACATTATTGAAAACATGTAAAAACCAAACGCTCTGATACCAATTTCAGAGCGTTTCTTTTGTTTTTTCTTTGTTTTTGTGGCTTTGCTTATAAGTTCGCATTGACAAATAAAACGATTTGTTATACAATAGAGGTACGATAAAATAAGTATGGTTTCCCCTTGAGGGAAGAAGGAGTGGCTTATGAATCACTACTATTCAGAAGATATTGCTAAGAGTCCCCGTATCCAAAAGCTGATCGACCATTTGTACGCTAAGATGCCTGTGGTTGAGGCGGATCGTGCGGTACTTTTAACCGAGTCCTATAAAGAGACGGAAGGCGAGCCTATGATCATCCGCCGCGCAAAGGCTTTTGATCATATTTGCCGCAACATTCCGATTATCATTCGTCCTGACGAGTTGATCGTGGGCAGCTCTTCCCAGGCTCCCCGTGGCTGTCAGGTATTCCCTGAGTTCTCCTTTGAGTGGTTGGAGTCTGAGTTTGAGACCATGGAACATCGTTCTGCTGACCCCTTCTACATTGCCGACGAGACCAAGAAGACGCTGCACGAAGTATATAAGTACTGGAAGGGACGCACTACCAGCGAGCTGGCTACTGCTTACATGGCACCTGAGGCTCTGCTGGCTATGGAACATAATATTTTTACCCCCGGCAACTACTTCTACAACGGTGTTGGCCATGTAACCGTTTGTTACGGCCGCATCGCCACCGAGGGTTTGGAGTCTATTAAGGCACAGGCTGCCGAGGCTCTGGCCAAGTGTAACCCCGGTGATGGTGATTATGCGAAGCGCAGCCGTTTCCTGCAGGCTGTTATCATTTCCTGTGAGGCTGCTTGTATTTATGCTGAACGTTACGCTGCACTGGCCCGCACTGAAGCCGCTGCTACTGCTGACCCGGTTCGCAAGGACGAGCTGTTAAAGATCGCTGAGAACTGTGACCGTGTTCCCCGTCAGGGTGCCCGCTCCTTCTACGAGGCCTGCCAGTCCTTCTGGTTTATCCAGCAGCTGCTGCAGCTGGAATCCAGCGGACATTCCATTTCTCCCGGACGTTTTGACCAGTATATGTATCCTTTCTATAAGAGCGATCTGGACAAGGGCTTGATCACCCGTGAGTTCGCTCAGGAATTGATGGATTGTATCTGGGTGAAACTGAACGACCTGAACAAGATCCGTGACGCCGCTTCTGCCGAAGGTTTTGCAGGTTACAGTCTGTTCCAGAACCTGATCGCCGGCGGTCAGACCACTGAAGGTCTGGATGCCACCAACGATTTGTCCTTCATGAGTATTCAGGCGGCTATGCACGTTATGCTGCCCCAGCCTTCCTTCTCCGTTCGTGTATGGAACGGTACTCCCCATGAGTTCCTGATGAAGGCTGCTGAGCTGACCCGTACCGGTATCGGTCTGCCCGCTTACTACAATGACGAAGTGATCATTCCTTCTTTGATCAGCCGCGGCTTGACTCTGGAGGATGCCCGTGATTATAATATTATCGGCTGTGTTGAGCCCCAGAAGTCCGGCAAGACCGAGGGCTGGCACGACGCCGCGTTCTTCAATATGTGCCGTCCTTTGGAACTGGTATTCTCCAACGGTATGGACAAGGGTGTACAGGTAGGTCCCAAGACCGGCGATGTAACCCAGATGAAGACTTTTGATGAATTCTATGATGCTTACAAGGCCCAGATGAATTATTTCATCGCCCTGCTGGTAAATGCTGACAATGCGATTGACCAGGCCCATGCGGAGCGCTGCCCGCTGCCCTTCCTGTCTGGTATGATCGAAGATTGTATCGGCCGGGGCAAGAGTGTGCAGGAAGGCGGAGCCATCTATAACTTTACCGGTCCCCAGGGCTTTGGTATTGCCAACATGGCTGACTCCCTGTATGCAGTTAAGACGCTGGTATTTGACGAAAAGAAGATTTCCATGGCTGATTTGAAGGCAGCTCTGGAGAATAACTTCGGTAAGATTCGTACTCCCGAAGAGGCTCAGGAGATCATTACCGGTCTGGCAAAGGCTCTGGCTGCTGATGGCGTTGTGCTGACCGAGGAGCAGATCCGCACCATGTACACCACGGCCCGCACCGGCGGCATGCCCGAGGAAGATCGTCTGAAGTACGAAGCTATCCGCAGCATGCTGGAGAATGTGCCTAAGTTTGGTAACGATATTGCCGAGGTGGATGCGTTTGCCCGTGATGTGGCTTACACCTACACTCGCCCCCTGCTGCAGTATAAGAACCCCCGCGGTGGTATGTATCAGGCAGGTTTGTACCCTGTATCCGCCAATGTTCCGTTGGGTGCCCAGACCGGTGCTACCCCCGATGGACGTTATGCCGGAACACCGGTGGCTGATGGTGTTTCTCCTTCCGCAGGCTATGATACCAACGGCCCCACCGCTTCTGCCAACTCCGTATCCCGTCTGGATCACTTTATTGCATCCAACGGTACTCTATATAATATGAAGTTCCACCCCTCCGCCCTGGCCGGAAGAGAAGGTTTGTCCAACTTTGTATCTTTGATTCGCTCTTACTTTGATCAGAAGGGCAGCCATATGCAGTTCAATGTTGTCAGTCGTGAGACTCTGCTGGATGCCCAGAAGAATCCGGATAAGTACCGTTCTCTGGTGGTTCGAGTAGCCGGCTACAGCGCACTGTTTACTACCCTGTCCCGCTCACTGCAGGATGATATTATTCGTCGTACCGAACAGGTATCCATGTAATGATGAATACAGATTTTAATCAGGTCCGGGGCCGCATCTTTGACATACAGCGGTATTCCATTCATGACGGCCCGGGGATCCGTACCATTGTTTTCTTAAAAGGCTGTTTTTTGCGATGCCGCTGGTGCTGCAATCCTGAGTCCCAGGAATTCGCCATCCAGCAGCTGACCATGAACGGTTCCACCAAGACCGTAGGCCGAGATGTAACGGTTGGGGAAGTCATGCAGGATGTGCTCAAGGATATGAAATATTATCAGCGCAGCGGCGGCGGCTTGACCCTCTCCGGCGGCGAATGCCTTGGCCAGCCTGAATTTGCGGCGGCACTGTTGGAGGCCGCCCATTACTGGGGAATCAATACCGCTATCGAATCCACTGCCTGCGCTCCCTATGAGTCTATTCAAAAGCTGATGCCCCATTTGGATCTGTACATGCTGGATATTAAGCATATGAACAGTGAAAAACACCGTGCTTTTACCGGTGTCCCCAACGAGCGCATTCTGGAAAACGCCCGCAGAATCGCCACTTCCCGGGACTGCGAACTGATTATCCGAGTTCCTGTGGTTCCCACATTTAATGATACTCCCGAGGAGATTCAGGCTATTGCAGAGTTTGCAGCTACTCTGAGTGGTGTGCGTCAGCTGCACTTACTGCCCTATCATCGTTTGGGACAGGATAAATATGAAGGTCTGGGACGGGAATATACTTTGGCCCACCTGGAACCGCCCACCAATGAGCATATGCAGGAGTTAAAGGAAGCTGCCGAGGCGGTTTGCCGGCTTGCCGTTCAGATCGGTGGATAAAAAGGAGAAATGTATTATGGACGAAAAAATGCGTATTATTCAGGAGCTGGTTCCCGGTAAGCAGATTACCCTGGCCCACATCATCGCCAATCCTGATGATATTTTATACCAGAAGCTGGGTCTGGACCCGGCGGTGGATTATGCCAGTTCCGCCATTGGTATCGTAACCATGAGCCCGGCGGAGACTGCCATTATCGCAGGTGATATCGCCATCAAATCCTCCGGCGTTGTACTTGGATTTCTGGACCGTTTCAGCGGTACTTTGATTGTGACCGGCCGTTATTCTGATGTGGAGTCCGCCCTGATTGCTCTGACCGACTACTGCCGCGAAGTTCTGGGCTTCTCCGTGTGCCCCATCACTAAGACATGAAAAAAATCATTTTGATGGGCCGCAGCGGCTGCGGCAAGACAACTCTTACTCAAGCTATGCGGGGTGAAACCATTACATATCATAAGACCCAGTACATTAATCATTTCGATGTCATCATCGATACTCCCGGCGAATACGCAGAGAATCATACTTTGGGCCGGGCACTGGCTTTGTATTCTTATGAAGCCGATGTGGTGGGACTGCTGCTCAGTGCCACCGAGCCCTATTCTTTATACCCGCCTAATATTACCTGCATGGTAAACCGAGAAGTGATTGGTATTGTGACCCATATCGACTGTCCCGATGCCAGACCCGAACGGGCGGAAGCTTGGCTGCGCCTGTGCGGATGCAAGACCATTTTCTTTGTTAATTCCAAGTCCTTTGAAGGCGTGGGAGATATTCTAAATCATCTGCGTGAAGAAGGGGATGTCCTTCCCTGGGATGAACCCACAGAATAATTTTTGGAGGTATCTATCATGAAAGTAATTAATACAACCAATGCACCTGCTGCCATCGGCCCCTATTCCCAGGCCATGGTCACCGGAAATCTGGTATACACCAGTGGTCAGATTGCTATTAACCCCGCTGTTGGTAAGGTTGAAGCCACCACCATCGAGGGACAGACCGAGCAGGTTATGAAGAACCTGAAGGCCGTGCTGGAAGCCGCCGGCTCCTCCATGGAGAAGGTCGTAAAGACCACTTGCTTCCTGGCTGACATGGGTGATTTCGCTGCATTCAACGGTATCTACGCCCAGAACTTCCCCCAGAAGCCTGCACGCTCCTGCGTCGCAGTGAAAACCCTGCCCGCCAATGTACTGGTAGAGGTTGAAGCCATCGCTGAGGTTGAGTAAGTTAGCAAATAAAATGCCGCCGAGTTTTGACGCTCGGCGGCTTATTTTTTATTCGGGGATCAACTCAATGTAAATGCTGCGCTCCTCCTCCGGAACTCGCAAAAAATCCATGGCCTGTTTGAGAGAACAGTTCATATTCTCCATAACTGTTCGCAGATTAGCTGCCAAAGTTTCATGCCTGCCTTCGGCTTCACCTTCTGCCTTTCCATCTCGTAAGCCATCCAAATAATACCCGATGCTCAAATTACACACTTCGCTCACTCCTTTCTCCAAGCCTTTATTCACCGGAATGTCATATTCTTCCTTCAAAATCTCCAGTCTTTCTTCCACGGGTCTTTCTCTGGAAAATAAGACTTCCAACATTCTCAAGATACCCTCTTGCGCTTCATCTTTCGGACCCAAATTGATTAGAACAATTGACAGTTTATCATATGCACTGCGATCTTGCTTCATCCGGCCCACTTTCTGCACCTCATGCAGTTCATACAAGTTGATGCAGTTTCGCTCTGCGGCAGTTGGTTCGGGACATATCCAGATGGAATATACCTTTTTTATCTTTTCATACCCCTGCTTCTCAAACTCACGACCGTCCTGAGCTGCCAACAACAACGCTCCATAAAAAATCCCTCTGGTCACCATCGAATAAGGCTGTACACAATACATCAAAACGCAAGTCCACATGACGGCCATATATGCTTTCCGAATCACCCACGATTTTACTTTTTTGTTCGCCGACCCGTGTCCCCGTGATGTATGTTTCAATCTCCTCCAAGGTGCATTCAGCGTACTCCGGCACACATTCCTTCAAAATGCGCACCAAAAACGGAGTGTTCTTCAACACTTCTTTGCAGGCTTTGTCCAAGCGCGGATTCGAATATTGCTCTAAATCCTGCACTGTATTCCCTCCTATATTATAATCTATTTTCTGAGTGATTGCAACCATCAGAATCGCATTATAACATAATTAGGCAAATAGCGCAAGTCCGTCCCTTTTATCACATTTTTCGAAAAACCGCTTATTTAAGCCATTTTTAGACATGTGATAAAAGGGACGGACTAGATTTTACAGTTTATTCATAAGATGTCGTCATACA
>JAFUJY010000199.1 GCA_017467985.1 Bacillota bacterium | reverse complement strand
GTGCAGTCGAGAACCAAGAAAGGAGTGGCTTTCGCAGGACGAAAGCCGGGAATAAAAATGAATTTCCAGGATACGACCAGAACCTTTACAGGAAGTTGGATTACAAATGAAGAATTTGCCCACCGCACTCCGGTGAATATGTTTCACCGTCAGTTGGAGAAGGTGGAGATCCCCGAGGAGACGGTAAAGAATCAGCACATTTTGTTTCGTAAGAAGGTAATGCTGGAGAACTTTGAAAAGGCGACCATTTATATTACCGCAGATGATTACTACAAATTATATATCAACGGTCATTACGTGGCCATGGGTCCCTCCGCGGGCTACCCCTGGCATTACTATTACAATGTGATTGATGTCACAAAGTATCTGCAGCCCGGGGAAAACATCATTGTGGTGCATACCTATTATCAGGGTCTGATCAATCGTGTATGGGTCAGCGGAGATGGTCGTCACGGCCTGTTGTTTGACCTGGAATGTGACGGACAGATCGTGGCCAAGAGTGACACTTCTGTATTGTGGCACAAGCACACTGCTTACACGGACCTGGGAACCACCGGTTACAGAACCCAGTTTTTGGAGCGTTACGATAGCCGCAGCCCGGAGATTGGCTTTGAACAGCCGGATTTTGACGATTCCGCCTGGGAAACTGCTTCTTTGCGGGATGATATGGGGATTGAACTGTATCAGCAGCAGTCCAAGCAGGTGGTTTTGGATGAGATCATGCCTGTGATGGTTAGCGAAGAGGGCCCCGGCAAGTATTTTGTGGATGCAGGCGCCGGATATGTGGGTTATTTGAATGTGAAAGCCGTGGGCAAGGCCGGGGACACCGTTACCCTGCGCTATGGTCAGGAATTGACGGAAGAGGGCGAAGTGCGCTACGAACTGCGGGCCAATTGTCGTTATGAAGAAGAGTGGATTTTGTCCGGCGGCGAAGACACGCTGAATAACTTTGATTACAAATCCTTCCGTTATGCAGAAATCATCTGTCCGGAAGGGACGCAGCTGCAGGAGATTACCATGATTTCCCGGCACTATCCCTTTACCCTCAAGGCCAAGTGCCAGGTGGAGGATCCTCGACTGCAGGCCATTTGGAACCTGTGCGTGAATTCTCTGCATTACGGTGCCCAGGAGTGCTTGATGGACTGCATGGAACGGGAAAAGGGCTTTTATTTGGGTGATGGCTGCTTTACCACCACTTCCTTTGCAGTGCTCACCGGGGACACTTCTATTATGGAAAAGCTGATCGATGATATCCTGTACAGCAGCAAGATCACCCCCGGTCTGATGACCTGTGGTTCTTGCTCCACCATGCAGGAGATCGGTGATTATTGCATGATGCTGCCCAGACTCCTGCGGGTACATCAGTATTTGACCGGCGACGTGGAGTATACCCGCCGTCGTTATGATGTGCTGAAAAATATGATGCTGTATTTTAAGGAACATTACAGTGAAGAAAGCGGCATGATCGGCGGCCTGGATAAGTGGGTAGTGGTGGATTGGCCTCACGAGTGTCGGGACGGATACGATCATGACCTGACAGAAGGCCGTGTAAATCCCGGCATCCATAATGTCATCAACGCCTATTATGTCATGGCGGCCCGGGACATGGAAATCCTGGCCCAGGATCTGGGTGTAGAGGCTCCCTTTGCCTCCCAGCCCCTGGCAGAAAAATATGTAGAAATCTTCTGGGATGCAGAGCAGAAGCTGTTCCGGTATCGTCCCGTTTCCGATCACTGCAGTCTGCCTTCCAATGTAATGGCACTGCTGGGCGGCTTTGCCCCGGATAACAGCGAAATTCTGAAAATGATTCGCACCAAGCGTCTGCACAAAGTGGCGTTCTTCATGGGTATGGCCTGCCTGTCCGGTTTATGGCGTCTGGGTGAAAAGGAACTGGCCCACGAGCTGATTGCGGACGATAAGACTTGGAGCCGCATGATTGCGGAAGGCGCCACCACCACTTGGGAAGCCTGGGGCGCCGATGGCAAGTGGAATACCTCCTTGTTCCATCTGGCCTTTGTATATCCTGTGCTGTTTATGACGGATTGGGGCATGGAGAAGGTATTATAATGGAAAAACCTTTGATTATTTTTGACACAGATATGGACACGGACTGCGACGACGCAGGAGCTTTGGCTATAATTTATGAATACGTGCGGCGGGGGAAGGCAGAACTGTTGGGAATCATCACAGATTCTGTCAGCCCCTGGGCTGCGCCCTGCTGCGACACATTGGGACAATTTTATGGGATTCAGCGGCCCATCGGGGCGGTGTCCTCATCTGCTTATCCCGAAAGTGAAACGCTGCGCTGTGTAAAATATCGGACACATACGCAGTCCCTGGGTGTGCGGCGGTATAATGAGAAATTGTCCGCAGGCAAAACCGATGCAGATTATCCGTCGGCGGTGCAGGTGTACCGTAGATTGTTGGTTACAGCTGAAGACCATAGTGTTACCATTGTGTGCGTGGGCGTGCTGAGTGCGTTGCACCAGTTAAGTCTGTCCCTGCCGGATGAGGTCTGTCCCCTTTCAGGGACGGATCTGTTGGCACAAAAGGTGGACAAAGTCATCTGCATGGCCTATCCAGATAAGCATGGCCCCAATTTTAATTGGGAGATGGACGGTATTGGTGCCAAAGAATTTTTAGAGAAGTGTCCTGTGCCTGTGTATGTCAGTGGAGAGGGCCAGAAAGTCATCACCGGTAGTTCACTGACGAGTGTACTTTCGCCGGACCATCCCCTGCGGTATATATATGAGACCTGGAACTTGGGGCCCCATCGGGGACGCTCCAGCTGGGATCTGATCGCGGTGCTGCAGGCCATGCAGCCGGACAACAAGCAGCAGCATCTGGAGCCGCTGGGCACAGTATATGTGAACGCCGAAGAAAAGTATATGCGCTGGGATCCCGAGGGAGCGCGCAAGGACCATG
>JAFUJY010000198.1 GCA_017467985.1 Bacillota bacterium | reverse complement strand
TTTTCATTGGTACCGGCGTATGGCGTCCCCAGTCTCTTCCCATTAAGGGGCAGACCTTGGGCAATGTTCATTTCGCCATCGACTACCTTAAGAACCCCGCTTCTTTCCGCTTAGGCAAGAAGGTTTGTATTATCGGTGCCGGCAATGTGGCTATGGATGCTGCCCGCAGTGCCATTCGTCAGAATATCTGGGATGTAACCATTCTTTACCGCGGTTCACCCCATGACATGTCCGCTCTTCCCACCGAGGTGGAGCTGGCCAAGATCGACGGCGTGCATTTCGAGTTCCAGAAGCAGCCCTACGAGATCACCGAGCACTCTGTGAAGTACCGCTCCACCACCTGGGATGAAGAACAGCAGACTTGGGTTGAGGTTCCCGGTACCGAAGACGAGTTCCCCTGCGACAGTATCATTATTGCTATCGGCCAGGGTCCCCGTCGTCTCATTGTAAACAGTACCAGCGGCATTGACACCACCAAGCGTGGTTTGCTGGTTACACAAACGGATGGCAGCACAACCCGTCCGGGCGTCTTCTCTTCCGGTGACGTAGTAACCGGTGCCAAAACTGTTGTGCAGGCTGTGCGCCAGTCCAAGATGGTGGCCGACGCTATCGACGAATATGTTAACAATTACGTATCCGGCGAGCGTGCCCGCAAGGGTGAATTGGATCCTCTGGAAGGTGTGGAACAGCCCTCTGATCCTGAATAATCTTTTTATTTGTATATCTCCTCTTTTCTTAACTTTCTTTTCATTACTTTTTTCGCCCGGTCTATGACCGGGCAATTTTTTTATTACAAAATTCCCTTGCAAGCCCCATATAATCGTGATATAATTAAGGTTGTATCATTCGAGAAAGAGGTTGTCCTATGATTACACTCAAAGCCGCCAATATAAAGGCTTTTATGAATCGGCTGCTGCTGCAGCCCACCTTTGACCAATGGGAATTTCAGGGTGCCGAGGTCATCGCCCTGACTCAGTATTCCATATCCGGTACGCTCAACACCCGCTACTTGACCGAGGAGGAAAAGTCTGCCCGTGAAGCCCCAGTGATGAAATATGGCGAAATTCGCCCCATCCTTACATCCATCATTAAGGCCGGACGCACGCCCTCTTTAATCAAAATGGTTTTGGCCTGTCCTCCTTCTTTGCTGGAGGGACATGTTTCTGTGGCTGCCAACTCCTATTTGATGACACTGCATTTTCAAGATGGTGTATTGAAGCTGACCGGCGGTATCTCCATGCGTACTTTTTCCATGGACCGCACCGATGCCCAGTTCTGGGATGCTCATTTTCCCAAGGTATTATCCCAATTACAGATTGAATTCGAAGTATAAGGAGGAACATTAATTATGCAAGAAAAGGGAAATCTGTCAATTAACAGTGAAAATCTATTTCCAATTATTAAAAAATGGCTTTATTCCGATCAGGATATTTTTATCCGTGAATTAGTCTCCAACGCGGTGGACGCCATTTCCAAGCTGAAGAAGCTGGTGTCCATGGGTGAGGCTCAGGTGGCCGAGGGTGAGAATTACGCCGTTCAGGTGACCATCGATGCCGAGGGCAAAACCATCACCATTTCCGATAACGGTATCGGTATGACGGATGAAGAAGTCCGCAAGTATATTAACCAGATTGCTTTTTCCGGTGCTGCTGAGTTCCTGGAAAAGTACAAAGACGCTTCTGAAGATCCCATCATCGGTCACTTCGGTCTGGGCTTCTACTCTGCTTTCATGGTGGCTCAGCTGGTGGAGATCCACACCCTCTCCTATCAGGAAGGTGCTGCTCCCGTTCTGTGGAACAGCGACGGTACTTCCACTTACGAGATGACTGCAGGCACCCGTACCGCCCGTGGTACCGACATCATCCTGCATGTAAATGAGGATGGCGAGAAGTACCTGAACACCTACGAACTGCGCAGCATTCTGACTAAGTACTGTTCCTTCATGCCCGTGGAGATTTTCCTGAGCAATCCCGCTGAGGAAGCCAAGGCTGAAGAATCCGAGGCAAAGGATCCTGTAGCCGTTAATGATGTACATCCTCTGTGGACCAAGAACCCCAAGGATTGTACCGACGAAGAATACAAAGAATTTTACCATAAGGTATTTATGGATTATAAGGAGCCCCTGTTCTGGATTCATCTGAACATGGACTATCCCTTCCATCTGCAGGGCATCCTGTACTTCCCCAAGCTGGGCAACGAGTTTGAATCCGCCGAGGGTCAGGTAAAGTTGTACTGCAATCAGGTATTTGTTGCAGATAATGTAAAAGAAGTCATTCCTGAGTTCCTGCTGCTATTAAAGGGCGTGATTGATTGTCCTGATATCCCCCTGAATGTATCCAGAAGCTTCCTGCAAAACGATGGCTATGTACGTAAGATCTCTGATTACATTACCCGTAAGGTGGCGGACAAGCTCAAGTCCCTGTTCACCTCCCAGCGTGAGGACTATGAAAAGTACTGGAGCGATATTCATCCCTTTATCAAGTACGGCTGCCTGCGTAACGACAAGTTCCTGGAGCGTGTGAACGGCTGCATTATTTACAAGTCCGCCGTTTCTGAAAAGTTCGTTACCCTGGATGAATATCTGGAAGCTGCCAAGGAAACCCACGAGAACAAAGTCTTCTACACCACCGATGCCCGTCAGCAGGCCCAGTACATTCAGGCCCTGGCCGGTCAGAATATGGATGTAGTCGTACTGGATACCACCATTGACTCCCCCTTCATTTCCCAGGTGGAGTCCAAGAAGGAAAATGTAAAGTTCTTCCGTGTGGATGCTAACCTGTCCGAGGCTCTGAAGGATGAAACCTTTGCTGAGGACGCTGAGCAGTCCGAAAAGGCCGCCAAACTCTTCCAAACCGCTCTGAACAACGACAAGCTCAAGGTTCGTCTGGAATCTTTGAAGGATGCAAAGGTATCTGCCATGATTGAACTTTCCGAGGAAAGCCGCCGCATGCAGGATATGATGCGCATGTATGGTGCCATGGGTATGGGTATGATGCCCTTCGAAGCCGATGAGACCCTGGTACTGAACGCTGCCAACCCCATCATTAAGAAGGTGCTGGCTACAGAAGATGCTGCACGCGCCAATACCATCGCCGTACAGCTGTACGACCTGGCTCGCCTGTCCAGCCGTCCGCTGGAAGCAGGTGAACTGACCGCTTTCATCGAGCGTACCCAGAACTTAATGTGTGAATTACTATAATCTAAGGAGCTATACTATTATGAGCAAAATCATTTTAACAGGTGACCGCCCCACCGGCCGCCTGCATGTAGGACATTATGTAGGTTCTCTGAAGCGCCGCGTGGAGCTGCAGAACTCCGGCGCCTTCGACAAGATCTTTATCATGATCGCCGATGCCCAGGCCCTGACCGATAACGCCGAGCATCCGGAGAAGGTTCGCCAGAACATCATCGAGGTTGCTCTGGACTACCTCTCCTGCGGTCTGGATCCTGCCAAGTCCACCCTGTTTATTCAGTCCCAGATTCCAGAGCTGTGTGAACTTTCCTTCTACTATATGAACCTGGTGACTGTTTCCCGTCTGCAGCGTAACCCCACAGTAAAGTCTGAGATTCAGATGCGCAACTTCGAGACCAGTATCCCGGTAGGATTCTTCACCTACCCTATCAGCCAGGCTGCGGACATCACTGCATTTAAGGCTACCACCGTTCCCGTTGGCGAAGACCAGCTGCCCATGATCGAGCAGACCCGTGAAATCGTGCGCAAGTTCAACTCCGTTTATGGTGACACCCTGATCGAGCCCGATGTGCTGCTGCCTGACAACAAGGCTTGTCTGCGTCTGCCCGGTATCGACGGCAAGGCGAAGATGAGTAAGTCCTTGGGCAACTGCATCTACCTGTCCGACACCGAAGCGGATGTTCGTCAGAAGATCATGTCCATGTTCACTGACCCCAACCATCTGAAGGTTTCCGACCCCGGTCAGGTGGAAGGTAACCCCGTATTCATTTATCTGGATGCTTTCTGCCGGGACGAGCACTTTGCTGAGTTCTGCCCCGATTATCAGAACCTGGATGAAATGAAGGCTCATTACACCCGTGGCGGTCTGGGCGATGTAAAGGTAAAGAAGTTCCTGAACAATGTAATTCAGTCCGAACTGGCTCCCATCCGTGAGCGCCGCAAGGAGTTCGAAAAGGATATCCCCGCCGTTTATGACATTCTGAAGAAGGGCAGCGAAGTCGCTCGCGAAGCCGCCGCTGCAACGCTGGCTGATGTGAAGAGCGCCATGAAGATCAACTACTTTGATGATCTGGAGCTGATCCAGTCTCAGAGCGAGAAGTTTAAGAATTAAGATTAACCCCCTTGTACAGGGAAGATGAGAACATCTTCTGTACGAGGGGGTTTTGAGTATTGTTAAGCCGTTTGCCAGCCTTGCCTATGGGGTTATGTTATGCAGCATTCCAGATTATTGCCCTTTTATTCTGGCAAGTCTTTTGATTTTAAACGACTATATACACATGGGGCCTGATTTCTTGGCAGTATAAATATTTCTTCAATAATAAGATCATCATAACCATCTATTTTTCCTGAAACATCATAGTATTTTATTCCTAATACATTTTCATGATTCAGATAGCTAAATGAATAAATACCACTAGACATAACCAAATTTATATAAAATGCTGGATCAATTATCGACACATCTGTCGCTGTACTTATCCCTGCCTCCAAAGTGTCGAACATCGATTCCTCTTGTGAAACTGGTATATAGGCAGAAAACATCACTTCTACATTTTCCCGTGCCATAGTTTCAGTGCTTCGATACGTTTTTCGCCAAAAAACGTAATAATATCCCCCTTCTTTAACTTTATACATAGAATAACCTTTTCCTACTATTTCAGTGGGAAATTCTGCATTCACATCACTAAAACGAAGAGGAACCACGGCTCCGCCCATTTCCTGCGGTACATTGGTATTTTTCCCTTCAAAGAACTCTTTTAGTTCCCTTAGTTCATAACCTACAGACTGTACCTCATTGGGAACTTCCATATATAAAGAAGATTCCTCTGTTTTTACCATCTCTATATCGTTCGTTGCGATAATTACTATCGATACACAGATACTGAATCCTAACACAATCCAAAATATTTTTTTCATCGTTTATCCCAACCTATCTTTACCGCAAAATATATCGTTTCATAGAAATAATACATATCTTCTTGCATGGCTACCCCATTCTCCATATACGTTGCAATCCAAAAATTAGCAGTAACAAAACTTTCGTCAACATATAATCCTTGGCGCTTGCCTCCAGACTTATTATACCAACCCTCTTCAAGCAAAACAATAAAATGATAATCGGCCCATCCGCCTTTCACCGCAACCATATACTCATCGTATCCAATAGGATCATTAATAGAATTTAGTCTTCGAACATTATTTTTTCCTAAATCTTGGCATACTGCAGCAAAAAGTTCTTCAGTAGAATCACCCGCCATAAACTCTGATGGATGTGCAATTATAGCCTTTTGCAATGCATTGCCATAACAATTAAATGTGGTAGGACCTGTTTCTTCTACATCTTCAATATCAGGCGCATCCTTTATGTCTTTTCGCACCGACCCATAATCATAATTGCTTGGACCAAAGTATTCAAATGGAACAGGCTTACCGCCACTGCCATCCACATACCCTACCGGATTACCTTCGCAGTACGCATACATATTCACGCCCTGCAGGCTGTCCATATTCAGCTGACCATCCGCATTGATGAATCTCTTCACCACCGGATCGTAGTATCGGGAATTCAGGTAGTAGAACCCACTCTCTGTATCATAATAGTATCCTCTATACCGGAACGGATTCACATTGGCCACATGGGTATCACCACTGATCACATTCCCCTGAGGATCTGTTACTTTCAATACTTCTCCCCATGCATTATACCAATACTTAGCGATTACATTCCCATTCAACAGGATCTCCACTACATCACCTAAAATATTCTTGCCGAAGTAATAAGTTGTCCC
>JAFUJY010000197.1 GCA_017467985.1 Bacillota bacterium | reverse complement strand
TTTTTTTGCTTCTCACTATGCTGATCACCTTTGCAGCTCTGATTTATCAGATTTGCAAAGACATATTTGGTACAAAAAAATAACCGCCCGATCCTACCAAGATTTTGCGGTTATTTTAGCAAATTAAATGTTTAGGTCAAACCGCTTACTTGATGCGGAGTACCTATTTATATTATATCTATTTTTATCTCCAAAGTCAAGTAGCTTTTTTAGATTATATGTGATATAATGATGTCAGCAAAAATGTCCTCAAAATGGAGGTGCTCTTATGAAAGATAAGTCCTGTTATTATTTGGTTGGAAATGCCCATTTGGATCCGATTTGGCAATGGCAGTGGCAGGAAGGCAGTGCCGAGGCCAAGGCAACCCTTCGTTCAGCTTTAGATCGTATGAAAGAGTTCCCGGAGTTTCGTTTTGTGTGTTCATCCGCATCTGTATATCAGTGGGTGGAGGAGTTTGCACCGGATATGTTTGAAGAAATCAAACAGCGGGTGCAGGAAGGTCGATTTATTATTGTGGGGGGCTGGCATGTGCAGCCGGATTGTAATTCTCCGTCGGGAGAGGGATTTGCAAGACAAGCTCTATATTCTCAGCGTTATTTTCAGGAAAAGTTTGGTGTGACCGCTAAGGTAGGATATGATGTGGACAGCTTTGGTCATAATGGCATGCTGCCCCAGATTCTGCGCCAAAGCGGCATGGAGTCTTACATCATGATGCGTCCCAGCCCGGTGGAAAAAACAATGGAGTCGGATGTGTTTCGCTGGACATCTCCAGATGGATCACAGGTTCTGACCTATCGTATATTGGACCCCTACTGTTTTAATTTTAACTCCCTGGAAGATCTGAAAAAGCGCATGGCGTATTTGGATCAGACAACGGCAACGGATCTGGATATTCTGCCGTTCTTCTATGGCGTGGGCAATCATGGCGGCGGTCCCACCATTCGCAATCTGGAAGTTTTAAGAGAGTATCAGGCCAAACACCCGGAGAAGACCTTGATTTATTCGGACCTCAGCGACTTTTTTGCGCAAGCAGATCAACAGGACATTCCGGAATATCACGATGACCTGCAGCATCATGCAGCAGGCTGCTATGCTACGGTCAATCATGTGAAGAATGGTATCCGACGGGGTGAGGTGGAACTGGCAGCGGCGGAGAACTATGCTTTTGCAGCAAGTAAGCTGTGTGGTAAAAAAGTAAAGAACGAGCGGTTTGAAGAGGCCTGGAAGAATATTTTGTTCCTGCATTTTCATGATTCCATGGGCGGCTGCTGTATTAAAGAAGGCCATGAGGATTCCAAATATATGTATGGTGCAGCTATGAATGCTGCGGCTGTGGAGGAAAATAATGCATTGCAGACCCTATCCTGGGCGATCTCCATGGAGGATACTTCCAAGGGGCTGCCGGTGGTGGTATTTAATCCCCATGCTTTTGCAGTGAAGGAAATGATCAAGGTCAATAAGCAGTGCGGTGTGGTGCGGGATCACGAGGGCAATGTGGTAGAGTCCCAGTTTGTGCGCTCCAGTACAGAAGAATGTTATTGGCGCTATGATACTTTGTTTGAAGCAAAAGTACCGGCCTTGGGTTACAGTGTATATTATCTGGACGAAATCAAAGGTGACCTGCAGGCAGTAAATATCCCCGGCAGTGTCACAGCCCGTATGCCTGAAGGTTTTTGTACTGCCAACAATCACGAAGGGGCAGTTCTGGAAAATGAGATTTATCGAATCGAATTTGAACTGCATACCGGTTATATCGTATCCTTTGTGGATAAGCGTACCGGCCAGGAGATCATCTGCGATCGGGCGGCGGTCCCCACGGTGATCGATGAATATTATCACGATACCTGGAGCCATGCCAAGAATTTCTTTACCGATGTGATGGCTCGTTTTGCGGATGCCAAGGTGAGTGTGATGGAAAATGGACCCATCCGGGCCACGGTTAAGGTGGTCAGCAAATATAATCTGTCCACGATCACACAGTATTTCTCTCTGGAGGCGGGGTGTGACCAGCTGAAAGTGCGAGCCAGTGTGGATTGGCACGAGCAGCATAAGATGCTGAAGATGGCTTGGCCCATGAAGGTGGAGAATCCCAAGGCTTACTATGAGATTCCCTTTGGTGTGATCGAACGGCCGGCAGATGGTGAGGAGGAACCGGGCCTGATGTGGACTGCTGTGAAGGGAACCAACGGTGGTTTTGCAGTGGTCAATGATCGGACTTACAGCTCCAGCGTCAAGGGATCTACCATTTATCATACCATTCTGCGCAGTCCCATTTACGGTGACCATGGTGGTCCCCGTACCGAGGAAAGTGAATTTACCGAGCAGGGTGTGATGGACTTCAATTACATTATAATGGGTGTGAAGGATAGCTGGGCGCCGGTGGTACAGACCGCCAAGCTGCTGAATAAGCCCACCACCCACATCATTGAGACCTGGCACAAGGGCAAAATCGATGCATTGTGCTATAGCGGTCTGCAGCTCAATCAGCCCAATGTGATGATGTCCGCCCTGAAGCGCAGCGAAGATGGCCGGGGCGATGTGATTCGTCTGTATGAAACCGATGGCCGAAAGACGGATGTGACCGCTAGCGGTGATTTGCTGAGAGTACCGCTGAAGGTGACGGTGACTCCCTACAGTGTTCGGACCTATTATCTGGCGGATGATAGTGAAAACTGGCAGGAAGTGCTCTTTGCGGAGATGTCTTAATTTTTTCAACGAGGCTTGACAATCGGGGCAAAACATACGATAATATTTTTATTAAATCTAGGAGGTAGAGCCTATGAATATTCAATTTGGTGTGGATTATTATCCGGAACATTGGCCGGTACAGCGCTGGGAGACGGATGCAAAGTTGATGCAGGCCATGGGCGTTCAGGTGGTGCGCATGGCGGAGTTTTCCTGGTTCAAGATGGAGCCGGAAGAGGGCAAGTTTAATTTTGCTTGGCTGGATCAAGCCATTGAATTACTGGCCTCCTACGGAATTAAGAGTGTTTTGGGAACGCCCACGGCAGCGGCTCCCGCATGGATTATTGAACGCAATCCCGAGATTCAGCCCACAGACCCCCAGGGACGCCGCCGTCATTTTGGCGGACGTCATCATAATTGTCAGTCCAATGAGGTGTATCGGGCCCATGTTAAGCGCTTTGTGAATGCCTTTGCAGAGCATTTTGCACCGAACCCTAACGTCATTGGCTGGCAGGTGGGTAATGAACTGGGCAACAGCCACAATGAATTGTGTATGTGTGAGAGCTGTGAAAAGCGTTTTCGGGAGTGGCTGGAGAAGAAGTACGGCACAATCGAGGAGTTGAATCGTCGTTGGGGGACGGACTTCTGGAGTCAGGGATATCAGAATTTTGCTCAGATCCAGGCCCCAAAGCTGACGGTAACCGGTGTGAATCCTTCGCAGATGTTAGACTGGAAGCGTTTTCATTCGGACCTGATCGTGGAGTATCATCAGTTCCAGTCCAAGATTTTGCGTCATTATGCGCCGGATAAGTGGATTACTCAGAATATGATGGGCTTTGCCGAAACGGTGGATTATTTTGAACTGGGGAAGGATCTGGAGTTTTCTTCCCATGATCAGTATCCCAGCATGAATATGGTGCGAGAAAAGCCTCAGTATCTGGGCAGTGAGGGCGCCGGTCAGCTGGATATCATTCGCGGCACCAAGGAGCAGACCTTCTGGATTATGGAGCAACAGACCACATTGAATGGTTGGTATGAGGTAAGTCGTCGGCCCCGTCCCGGTCAGATCCATCTGTGGGCGATGCAGTCCGTAGCTCACGGTGCGGATACGATTGTGTTCTTCCGTTGGCGCAGCTGTGCCTTTGGCACGGAGCAGTATTGGGAGGGTGTAATTCCCCACAGTGGCATTCCCGGACGTGTGTATGATGAGATCAAGGGCTTTATGCATAAGAATGGTACCCTGATGCAGGAGATCAAGGGCTTGATGCCCCAGTCTGAGGCTGCAATTGTGTTCTCCTATGATCAGGAATATGCCATTGACATCCAGCCCCATCATCCGGATATGAAGTACGTGGATCATCTGATGACCTATTATCGGGCACTGTACCGTCAGAATATCCCGGTGGATCTGATCAGTGATCAGTCTGATTTTAGTCGCTATAAGCTCCTGGTTGCCCCGCTGCAGTACATGATGGATCCGGTTCTGGAAGAAAAATATCGTACTTATGTAAAGAACGGCGGGACCTTGGTGCTGACCATGCGCACGGGTGTAAAGGATCGGGACAATATCTGTGATAGTGAGCGTCCGCTGCCCGGTGGTTTGGCCGATGTTGTGGGCTTGAAGGTCTATGACTATGACTGTCTGCGCCAGCTGCAGGTGAAGGTTGCCTGGGATGGTAAGGAATATATCTGCGATAAGTGGTGTGATGTGATTACGCCTGATACTGCAGAAGCGGTTGCTTGTTATGCTTCTGAATATTACAAGGGAACCCCGGCCATCACAGTCAATGTCTATGGTGACGGTAAGGCCTACTATGTGGGGACAGAGATGACCCCGGACCTGGCAGATCGCTTTATTACAGAAGTGGGTGCAGAACTGTCCCTGGGCGAGACGCCCGATGGTGTGGAAATCACTCGCCGCATGGGTGCGGACAAGGCGTATTATTTTGTGCTGAACCATAACGGCAAAGAGCAGATGGTGAATATCCCGGAAGGCTGGCAGAGTTATTATGAAGGACAGACCATGCCCATGCCGGCTTATGGCGTATATGTGTATACAGAAAAGGTAGGGAAGTAAGTTGTTGAACTGGCTAATCGAATTGGTGAGCAATCCATTTTTAATTGTAAGTGTTTCTTCGTGGTTTGTGGCACAGGTACTAAAGACGATTATTTATGTCATTGTTCATCGGGAAATGAACTGGGAGCGAATGATTGGAGACGGCGGAATGCCCAGCGGACATTCCGCAACCGTTTCTTCATTGGCGCTGATGTGCCTGCTGATGTGCGGTCCCGGGTCGGTGGAATTTGCAATTAGTGCCATCCTGGCCATTATTGTGTGTCACGATGCCATGGGCGTGCGCCTGGAAACGGGCAAGCAGGCCGTTGTCATTAACGAACTGGTAGAGGCATTTAATTTGATGGTGTCACAGGATGTCACCGATGCACAGCTGAAAGAATTGGTAGGACATACTCCCCTGCAGGTGTGTGCAGGAATCCTGGTGGGTGTAGTGAACGCAGTTGTAATGTATTTTTGCTTTTTTGTATAAAATAATGAAGAGGTGTTAATATGATTCGACAGGGTGCGTTTGAAAAGAAAAATAAGATGTTAAAAGGTGGTCTGCATTGTCATACCACTCGCTCCGACGGCAAAGGGACTCCGGAAGAGGTTATGGCATATCATAAGGCATGTGGCTATGATTTTCTGGCAATTACGGATCATCGTAATTATAATTACAAGAATTTTGTGCCGGAGTTGGACTTGCTGATTATTCCGGGAATGGAGTTTGACAACGATCGCCTTCCCTGTGAGCATGGATTTCGCTGCTTCCATACGGTTTGTATCGGACCGGCCAAAGAGGATGGAAATGGATTTGAGCAGGGTGAGGAGAGCGGTCGGCTTTCCTCGGCGGCAGCCTGTGATCAGCGGGCATATCAGCCCTATCTTGATGAGATTCATGCCAAGAAGAATCTGACCATTTACTGTCATCCGGAGTGGAGTGGTACCTCTGCAAAGTATTTTGATAAAATGCAGGGGAATTTTGCCATGGAGATCTGGAACACGGGCTGCGTCATGGGAAATGATATGGATAAGGATGCGGCTTATTGGGATGAACTCCTGGGTGAGGGTGTGAAGATCTATGGCGTAGCCACGGATGATGGTCATGCAATGAATGAACACTGTAACGGCTGGGTGATGGTCAATGCAAAAAAGAACATCAATTCTATTCTTGCTGCCATGGAGATCTGGAACACGGGCTGCGTCATGGGAAA
>JAFUJY010000196.1 GCA_017467985.1 Bacillota bacterium | reverse complement strand
CTACAATCCCTGGCGTATGCACGTAAGGAAGCCCCAAGCGCTCGATGATATCGCTGACGATCACTTCGCTTTTGGAGTCCCGCGTGTCGCCATTGGCCATCTGACTGGCATTGCCGGACATATTGATGGACTGTATAATCCTCAACAACATCACCTTCTGGCGAAAGTCCTTGCGCTCTGCTCGGCTCATGGCCTTTAGCTCTGCCCGAAAGAGCCGCCTCTCTTTTTTCAACCGGCACTTTTCATCCCAGTCGGCGACAACTTTAGCTCGTTTTTCCTCCGGTACATACTTCCACTTTCCTCCGGGGTACTTGATGTAAGGATATCGTTTGGAACTCCCAGGATGAGTCCTTTTCCAGCACAGACTATACTTCACCGCCCCAGCCAGCTTTTCTTCATTAATAACAAATTCTTCTACCGTCATGGCATCACCTCCAACAAAAGGATACCAAAACGGCAGAAGAATTGCAATTAGAACTTTAGAATCATTTCCTGACCATCATAGGTGATCTTCACCTCATCGCCACCCCAAGCACCATTGATAAAGGGGCTCTTGAAGCTGAAATCAGGCTTCTTCACGTAATACTCGCCATCGATGGTGGAGTCCTTGGAGTCGTGATCGGTAACCATCACAAAGTCATGACCGTATAGAGAGTGATACTTCATGACGCCTTCCTTGAAAGTGGGCGCAGCCAGAGCAAGTACGGCTTCCTGGAAAGCTTCGAAGGAACCGAACTTTTCGGCGTTACCGGTCTCTAAAATGACCGGAGAAGCACCATTTTCGCAGCGAATCCACTGACCGTCTACAAACAGGTCATCTTCCCAGGTATAGCCGCCCTGGCAGACTTTGACAGCCACATAGGCATTGCCGCAGTAGGTGAAGGTCCAGCCGTCTTTTTCGATAGCATTGGCACGAACATCCGCAGCCTGGGAGAAGAAGACGCGCATGGGAGCAGGGTGAGATAAGGTGCGCTGGGTAACCAGAGTACCTTCTGCCTGCATACTCCAGAAGGAGTTGTAACGAACTTCTGGAACAACGGAGTGAAGATTATGCATAAGATTGGGCTCGGGCAGCGGCAGTACCAGTGCATCATCGGGTCCAAATACCACACCTTGGAAACGGTTCTGGGAGCTGATGGCGCACCAATCCTTTTTGCCCAGCTGGGGACACATAATGGTTCCCAGAATATAGTCGGGAGTGCAATAAGTGTAACGGTACATATGGCCCCAATCCGTATCCAGACGATAATTGGGGAAGAGGTTATCAGGAGCGGATTTGCCATAGGGACGGCTCTCGCTGACATAAGTACCTCTTTTTTCTGGATGGAGAATCATATCCACAATCAACTCGGGCATGCGATAATCACAATCCAGCAGGACATAGTCCATACCGCCGGGAGGGGCAAAATGACCAACACCGGTATAATACCAGGCCCAGTGAAGCCCTTGGGCTTTTACTGCGGAACCGGGATACACACGGGTTTGGCCGCCGCCCTGGTTGCTGTTGATTTGTTCTTCAGCCCACAATGCCCAGAAGAGCGTGATAAAATCACCGGTCAGCTTCTTTAACTCAGGTGTAGGAGCAAAATTATAAATGGGGAAAATGTTCTTCATGGTATCTACACCGTAGCACTTACTATGCACCTCCACGAACATGGAGCGCTTGGGACGCTCCTTCATCCAGGTGGTAAAGAAAGCAGTCCATGCCTTAAAATGAGTGTTGATGTCTGCGCCGTCACTCAAAACCACATCGCCATAGCCATGACGGATCAGGATCATTTCCAGCTGCCACAGAGCGGAATTCTTCTGAACATGGTGGTTTTCGCTTTCATAAATCTCCCAGGTCTTAAGGGGGCGATCGTCCGCATTCACCAACAGAGACATGGTCTGGCAGTAGCCCAGCGCCATCTCCAGGAATTTGGCTTCAGCTTCCGGGGTGATCAGGCTGGGTTCGTCACAACCCTTACTGTCATAGCGCATCATGGCCTGACACTGCTCACCGATATTCCAGTAGAAGGAGTCACGGTCATCCCGCACATCCGGATTATCAATGTAGAACTGAGCATTGCGGATCAGAGCTTCGTTGGCATCAGCATAAAATTCCGTTTCTTTGTTGTGGAAAACGCGGATGACGAAGCTGGCAATGCGGCGGGAAAATTCCCGGGAAAAACGGGGATGGCCTTCAAAGACCGGGGGTTCAATAGGTGCGTAAACCAGGGGCTGGCCGCGGTAAACCTCCCAGCCTTGTTTGATACGTTCGTCTTGTGTCATGGGATATTCCTCCTTTTATATAATAGGGCGAAAAGCCCTGGAAACACCAAGCTTTTCGCCCATATTTGAATTAGAAATTCAGGGTCAGTTCCTGACCATCAAAGGTGATCTTGGCTTCGCTGCCGCCCCAGGTATTGTTAACAAAGGGACTCTTGGCACTGAAGTCGGGCTTCTTTACATAATACTCACCGTCGATGGTGGATTCTTCAGAATCTGCATCGGTAACGAATACGAAGTCATGACCGTACAGAGAATGATATTTCATCACAGCACCATCCCAGGTGGGAGCAAGCTTAGTCACTGCGTCCTGGAAATCAGCCAAAGTTGCGTACTGAGAAGTGTTAGCGGTCTCCAGAATTACAGGCGTGGTAGCCACATCACAGCGCATCCACTGACCGGGCACGTAAGCATCATCTTCCCAGATAAAGCCGCCCTGACAAATCTTAACAGCCACATAAGCGTTGTCGCAGAAAGAGAAGTACCAGCCGTCCTTCTCGGTTACATTGGCACGAACATCGCCGGCACCGGAGAAGAATACACGCATGGGAGCACCATAATCGGCGCAGCGCTGGGTGATCAGGGTACCCTCGGCCTGTTCACTCCAGTAGGAGTTGAAGCCAACGGTGGGGATGGTGGAGTGGAGGTTGTGCAGTTCATCCGGTTCAGGAATGGGCAATACCATAGCGTCCATCTGTCCAAAAGTAACACCCTGGAAACGATTCTGGGAGCTGATCAGCAGCCAGCCCTTCTTAGTCAGCTGAGGACACATCAAAGTACCCAGAATATAATCGGGAGTACAATAAGAATAACGATAGATACGCCCCCAATCGGTTACAGGACGATAGTTGGGGAACAGGTCGTCGGGAGCAGCCTTACCAAAGGGACGGCTCTCGATGGTGTAGGTGCCGCGCTTTTCAGGGTTATTTACCAGGTCCACAACGATCTGAGGCAGGCGATAACCACAGTCCAGCATAACGTATTCCATCTCTTCGGGAGCGTGGAACTCGCCAACACCGGTATAGTACCAGGCCCACAGCAGATTTTCGCCCTTACT
Source organism: Bacillota bacterium (assembly GCA_017467985.1). Taxonomy (GTDB): domain Bacteria; phylum Bacillota; class Clostridia; order Lachnospirales; family Bianqueaceae; genus Faecimorpha. The sequence continues at coordinate 27 of JAFUJY010000196.1, read as the reverse complement.
GGTGACAGCAGAACCTGGATAAATACG
>JAFUJY010000195.1 GCA_017467985.1 Bacillota bacterium | reverse complement strand
TCTGGACATTGAGGTAAGTTCCACGGAGGTGGAAGTGGGGGACTGGTTTACGGTCACACTGCGTTTTCGCAGCAGCGAGGCGCTGGCCGGCGTGTATGCTCGTATTACATACAATTCTAATGTATTGGAGTATACCAATGGCGATGCTGAGGGTGATACGGGTTCACTGATTTTGTCCAAGATGGAAAACGAACCGGCCATGATGCTGGAGTATACATTGTATTTTACAGCCAAGGCCGAGGGGAATGTAAGTATTGCTGTTGAAGAAAGCGGTATGTACAATGCGGCTGCGGAGCTGTTGGGCAGTCCTACAGCCAGCCGTAATGTGCAGATCAATGCTTCCGGGTCCGACGCAACCCTTAAGAGCTTAAAGGCGTCTTATGGCGTGCTGCAGCCCGCATTTTCTCCGGATGTGACCCAGTATACGCTGGATGTTCCCAATGAGATTACTTCTGTTACGTTGACTGCAGTTGCCAATGATTCTCTGGCCATGGTGCAGACCGGTGGTACTGCGGATCTGGCCGAGGGTGTAAACGAGCGTAAAATTACGGTCATTTCTCCCAGCGGTACAGTATTGATTTATACAGTTAAGATTAACCGTGCCGCCTCCGAGAACTCTTCTAAGGAGGAGTCCTCCGGTCAGGAAAACAGCAAAGACGAGTCGTCCAAAGAAGAATCCTCCGGCAGCTATGGTATCGTGTCCTTTAAGGTGGACGGTATGACGCTGTACATGCAGTCGGCTCCTGAAGGTGGCAAGATTCCTTCCGGTTTTACTCGGTCCACTTATGAGTACAAGGGTGAAAAGTACGATATTGCTGCCACATCTGATGGCAATATTCAGTTATTCTATTTGACGGATTTTAAGGGCGAAAACGGTGCATTCTATCTGTATGATGAGGGTGTGGATATTTGTCTGAATGTGGCGCTGGTGTATATCGACCACAATATGAATCTGGTGATGGATGCAGAATTGGGTGGCTTTGAGCCCTATGGCTGTTCACTGCAGGCAGCGACGATCGAAGGCCGTAAGGTTCGGGTTTATGTAGCCGAAGGCACCGAGGTTTCCAAGGCCAGCGAATATATTGTATTTAGCATGGATGCCAGCGGAAACCGAGACTATTATGTTTATAATCTGCAGAAGGGTACCCTGACCGAATATATCGAAGAGATCCCCGGGGAGGACAGTTCCACAGTAGAGGAGTCTTCTGCTTCGGAACAGCCGCCGGTGACCGGTGATTCTTCACAGCCCTCTGATCCCGGCAATGGCGATGGTTTCAGTCTGGCAGCACTGTTGGCCAGCGGTATTAAGTTACTGCCCTACATTATGATGGGTTTGGTGGCACTGATATTCCTGTTGCTGATCATTATTGTCCTGATGATCCGTTCTTATTGTCGTCGCCGTCGTATGACCAATGACGATGAATTGCATTATGATAATTCTGCCGTGGTGGAAGCTCCCGAGACTCCCGAGGATCCGGAAGATATCCAGTTGGACAGCGGTGCATTTGTTCAGTGGAAAGAGGCTACGCAGCGTGTTCCGGTGGTGAAGATGACCCAGGTGCATACAGCTACCATTGGTGAGATCACCAGCATGATTGCGAAGCAGGAGAGCGAGACCCAGGCGCTGCGTGCTGCACAGCTGAAGTCTCAGCGTCCTGTCCAGGAAAAGAAGCCGGAGGTAAAGCCCACAGTGGCACCGGTGAGTGAGTTGGTTCCGGATCAAAAGAAAACCGTGGAGAAGGATAAGCCTTTGTCCGCTGATGAGTTTTTTTTGTAAGTGACAAGGAGGTTGTAAAGTGAAATTATTGGATACACTGGAGAATAAGTTGGGTCGTTTTGCCATCCGTAATTTGATGCAGTATATTATTGGTGGTCAGATTCTGGTGTTTTTGCTGTGTATGTTCAATATGGAGATTGTATATTATCTGCATTTGGATCCGGTGCTGGTAAAACAGGGCCAGATCTGGCGGGTGTTTACATTCTTGTTTATTCCCCCGTCCATTAGCGTGTACAACCTGCTTTCTTGTGTGATTCAGTGGTTGTTATATTATCACATTGCCCAGCGTTTGGAGCGGCAGTGGGGCACATTTCGCTTTAATTTATACTATCTGCTGGGTGTGATCTGCAGCATTGCTGTTTCCTTGATTTTTAACACCATGGGAAGCACGATGTATCTGAATGAGTCTCTGTATCTGGCCTTTGCGGTGACCTATCCCAACATGCAGCTGCTGGTGATGTATCTCATTCCGGTGAAGATGAAGTGGTTGGGGTTGATTACAGGTGCCATACTGGTATATCAGTTTATCATCGGCGGCTGGGCAGTTAAGCTCATGATTCTGGCCAGCATGCTGAACTTTATCATCTTCTTTGTGGGTGTGATGGGTGGCATGGCCAAGAACGCATACCGGAGAGAGTCATTTTATCAGAAGGCTCAGCCCCATTCCGGTCCCCGCCGTGTAAAAGGCGGGCCTTACAGTAAGGTTGTGGACAATGTAGCCTTCCATCGCTGCTGTATTTGCGGCAAGACCGAGAAGGATGATCCCAATATGCAGTTCAGGTACTGTTCCCAGTGCGATGGTGCAAGGGAGTACTGCATGGATCATCTCCAT
>JAFUJY010000194.1 GCA_017467985.1 Bacillota bacterium | reverse complement strand
TATATGCGTTGGATCCTCAGGTACCGGTGCTGGAAGTGCAGCCTCGACAGCAGGCCGGCTTTGATCCAGGGGAGTGCCGTTCTTATTGGGGCGGCGGATGTCGTCAGGATTTTGAAATTGTGCAGACCGTTTCTAATGAAGACATGGCCTCCTTTTTGGAAAAACGGATGGTAGGTGAGTTTTGATGTTATTTGAACAGGAATTAACGGGAAAAGCCAGTTGGGCCCAGGTGTTTTGTGATGTGGCGGCCTTTACCCCGCTGGTAAAAGAAGTGCTGCGCCGACATAACTTGCCCGACAAAAAAGTGACGGAGCTTACCCCGGGAACCAACGCAGTATTTCGCGCAGGAGACTACGTGGTCAAATTATATGCCCCGCCGGAAAGCGGTTTTGCCGATGGCACTTATGGTTTGGGCGAATGGCAGGCCATGAATGCTGCTTTTTCAGTGGGCGTGCGCATACCCTCGCCGGTGGCCCGAGGCGTGATCCACGACCGTTATGATTTTGCCTACATGGTCATGGAATACATGCAGGGACAAGAGCTGGGCGATGTCATCGACCAATGTTCTGATCAGGAAAAGTATTATTATGGCCAAAAACTGCGGGAGTTGTTCGAGCGTCTGCACCAGGCCCAGTGTCCGGAATTTGTCGGCAGACATCTTGGACCATATTTCATTCATGGCGACATGACCGGCGAAAATATTTTGCTGGTGGATGGAGAACTGGCACTGATCGACTTTGGCGACGCCTTGCTGGGTCCCCTTTGCTATGAGATGCCCGCCCTAGTCATCGAAGGCATGCGGGCAGACCCCCAAGTTATTGCCGGATTCTGGTCGGAAGATCCCCGGCAATTATGGGCGCAGGTAGAAGAGGGGCTGAAAATTCACGAATTTGCCCCTCAGCTGAGAGAAAGATTAAACGCATTGACCTAAGAGGTCAATGTGTTTTTTGTCTCTAAAAAGTAACAGAGGGACGGACCTCGCTGGGATCGGAACGGAAAGCTCCGTCCCTTTGTTACTTTTTAGATTGGATGAATTTTTCGATCTGGCGGCCGATGGCCAATAGATCTAAGCCTTTATCTGATTCTGTAGTTACCAGCAGCAGATCATTTTCGAAAATATTATTCGCATGGTATTGAGCCAAGCGCTGCTTCCAAGTATGCATATAATTAGGTTCATGGGTTTTTCCCAGATGTTCATAATAATATCGTTGTCCATTAATAATCAATGTAAAATCAGGTCGAATAAACTGCTTATTTGAAATCTCCAGTGGCAGTTCATAATGAAAAGTAATGCCCATCAACATCAATAGCATCGAGATCAAAGCCTCTGACTTGGACGAAACATAGTCTCCGTGAGGAGTATAATAAATGTAGCGTTCCTTATAAAGACGATGAGAAGCAAGGATACCAGCCAGTTGTCTGCGTCGTTCCGCTTTTAAACGTTTGCGGTATTTGGCCGCCGCCTTAGAGTCTACGGAGTTTAGCAGAAAATCAAATTCTGTCTGTAAGTGCTGGCGCTTTGTGTCCAATTGAATGGCCGTGTTGATTAACTCCGGCGGAACCAATGGACAAAATCGCAGTCCATAATGAGAATAACGATAGCGATATTTTTGATTGGGGCGATCTTGACGAATCCAAAGGGAGCCATCCGGAATTCTTGACAATTCATAAAATACTTGTTCTAGTGTACGCATAAAAATCTCCTTTTTTGAAATTATTATAGCATGGTTTTCATGAAAATACAATAGAAAAATGGAAGAAAATGGAATAAATATATTTTTCTGGAAGAAATGTGTGGGCGATGCGGGGGGCGGTTCCAACTTTTGGTCAATGGTTGGAACCCCGGGTTCCAGTTTTTAGCTCTAAGCTGGCACCGGGTTCCAACTTTTAATCAATAGCTGGGACCGGGTTCCAACTTTTAACCAATAGCTGGCACCAGGTTCCAACTTTCAGCCAATAGCCGGCACCAGGTTCCAACTTTCAGCCAATAGCCAGCACCAGGTTCCAACTTTCAGCCAATAGCCGGCACCAGGTTCCAACTTTTAACCAATAGCTGGCACCAGGTTCCAACTTTCAACCAATAGCCGGCACCAGGTTCCAACTTTCAGCCAATAGCTGGGACCAGGTTCCAATTTTCAGCCCCAAACCACCCACCCGCAGCACATATCTTTTTCAAAAAAAGGGTTGTAGAACCCTGAAAAATCTGATATAATAACTAAGTCTATGTACATTCCTGAATTTTTTCTTAATTTGCAAAAAATACTGGTAAAATACAGCAGAATGTGATATGATAAAGGCTGGAAGAGTGCTTCCATTAATAATTTCTTAGAAGAGGATGTGAACAGATTGATCAATGAGCGTAAGATACGGTTGATGACTCAGGCTGCGTTTTATGAGGATAGTTATCAGTATCGGCGTGATCTTTTTATCAAGCGCTATTATAAGGCGGACTACATTGCACTCAATCGTTTTATTACCAAGGTTTGGATGACATTGTTTTATGCAGGTGCCCTGTTGGCATATATTTTCCAGTTAGTATATGTGGAGGCAGTGGATTTGCTGCATTTTGATTATCAGGGATTTGTCATCAAGGCCGTTGTGCTGTATTTGCTGATTAGCTGCGCTATTTCAGTGTTGAGTTCGGAGGTGTACGGCAGTAGGTATGCGAAGGCGGAGCATCGAGTGAAGTCTTATTTTGAAAAGCTGGACAAGATTGATCGCTTCCAGTAAAAAGCATCAAATAAATACGAGGTATTTTTTATGAAATGGATTTATTTAATCAGAGGGTGGATTTGCCGGATTTTCATGCAGTTTGAGTTGGTTGCAACTACACTGGCAAAGTTTGGCATTTACTTGTACATTTTCAGAGAGATTACAGCATGGGAAGGCCTGGGTGAGATGGGCATTCTGGGGGCACTTTCTGTACACATGCTGTTGGCGCTGCTGTGTGTATTGCTGCCGGCGCGGTTTGTGGCATTTTTTGCCTTGGCCTTGGTGGTCTATAACATATTCCAGGTGTCGTTCTGGGGTGCGGTTATGGCAGGTATTGTTCTGCTGGTACTGTATGTAATGATTGCCCGTTTGTGTCCTGATGAGGCGGTTTTGATGATTGTTCTGCCTTTGGCACTGGAGCATGAGCTGTTCATGGTCATTCCGTTGTTTGCGGGTCTTTACATGGGCGTATTCTCCATTATTCCCCTGGTGGGCGGTGTGCTGATTTGGGGCTTTATGAAGATTCTGCCGGCCTTTATGAACTTTAATGTAGTGGCCATTGACCAGTTGCCTGTGGCAATGAGTGATATGGTAACTTATATTACCGATCAGCTGCTGAAGAATGAGAACCTGATTTTCCTGATGATCGTATGTGCAGGTGTGGTTCTGATCGTATACCTGCTGAATAAGCTGAGTGTAAATTACATGCGTTACATTTCTCTGGTTATGGGCGCATTGGTTGGTTTTGTCTGCTTCCTGGTGGGCAAGATGGCTGGTTTGACCGACGTAAGCATGGGCGATGCTTTGACAATTCCGTTGTTCTCCCTGCTGATCATGCTGGTGGTGGAGTTCTTCCACATGGCCCTCAATTATCAGATGGCCCAGCGTTTGGCTTTTGCTGATGATGAGTACTATTATTATGTACGTGCTATTCCTAAGATTCTGGGCATTAAGAGTAAGACTGAGGTGAAGACCATCACCACCGGCCGTATTCAGTCTCAGCCCATCGTGGCTGAAGCCACCGTGGAAGAGGAGGACGATGTAAAGATCGTTCCTATTCAGGAAGGCCAAGAGGCGGATGATGTTTCTGCTATGATGCTGCCAGGTGAGGAAGATATGGCAGAGAAGATCGATGAGAAGTCACAGATGGCCACACAGAAGGTAAGTTATTTGT
>JAFUJY010000024.1 GCA_017467985.1 Bacillota bacterium | reverse complement strand
TCTGAAAATCACCGCATGGGCTTCCATACTCTGGAATACTTGGCAGGACTTTTGTTCCCCCAGGATATCTTTACCAACAGCGGTCAGAACGGTCTGTTCCACAGCATGAAGGGTCGTATGCATCTGATTGAGTGGCTGAGCCAGCGTATCCGCTTTGGTTATAATGAATTTAACTCTGACTCTTATCTGCCTGTTACCACCGGCCCGCTGCTGGCCATTCAGGAGATGGCTCCCTTTGAAGAGTTCAACCTGATCACCATGGCTCGGGAGCTGACCAACATTACGGTATTCTATCTGGCAGCCAACAGCTTTAATGGTGCCATGGCATCACCTCGTGGCCGCAGCTACAACATGCCCATGCGTAACCCGCTGCAGCAGGGTACCACATCTATCCTGTACCTGCTCTTTGGTCGTGACCGTGCAGCCCTGAAGATGGAGCCCGGTTCCATGGCACTGGCCATTGGTTCCTACATGCCGCCTAAGGGTATCTGCGATGTAGCTTATGACTATAGTGAAACAGTAAGCTATTATAAGTCCGGTTTCTATCATTGGGGTAAGCAGAATGCGGATATTACTGCCATTCGTACTCCTGAATACATGGTATCCAGCGTACGCAATCACAATGTAACGGTTTGCGAAGCTCATCTGCATGTGGGTCAGGTGACTCTGCCCAATGATGCCATTATGTTCTTCTCCGCACCCTTTACCCGTCAGGAAGGCGGCGGTCTGCGTCCTGACTACTGGGCAGGCCAGGCTTGGACACCGGAGACCTATCAGTACCGCGGCACCCTGGGTGTTTGCTGGTGGGATGTAAAGGAACCCTTCGTATGGATGACCCACTGTCATTTTGACACCTATAAGTTCGATGAAGTGCGTCATGTGGATCATTGGACCTTTGGTCGTGTGGGTGACAGCTATGTGGGTATTTGGTCTGCACATGTGCATGAACTGGCAAAGACAGGTCTGTACGCTGATCGTGAACTGATCAGCAATGGTACCGAGAACGCCTGGATTCTGGAGTGTGGTTCTGCAAGAGAAGATGGTGACTTTGAACAGTTTGTTGAAAAGCTGTTGGCAGCTGAGATTACTGTAGGTGATCATAAGGTGACCTTTGCATCTCCCAAGAATGGTGCAATGGAATTCTGCTCCGCATTTAAGGTGGAGGGTGAATTGGTGCCTATCCGTTCCATGACAGTTGACAGCAAATATGTGACCTCTCGCTATGGCAGCGGCACTTATGATTATCATTTTGAAGGACTGGAAGGTACCGTTTGGACCTATGCCAGCAGCATCTGATGAAGCATTTAGGAACTATTGAATTACATACGCCTCGGTTGCTCCTCCGGCGATATACGCCGGAGGATGCAGTTGAGGTGTATAAAAATTGGGCCACTGATCCATTGACGAGCAAATTTCTTTCCTGGAATGTGCATGAAAGTGTGGAAGAAACCCGGGACATTGTGGGGCGTTGGGTGGAGTCCTATGAAGATCCAGCGGTGTATCATTGGGTGCTGCAATATGGCGACACCTTGATCGGAGCCATCTCTCTGCACGATATTTCTCTGAAAAATGAGCGGGTAGAAGTGGGCTACTGCATGGGCTCTAAATGGTGGAATCAGGGGTTAATGACGGAAGCCTTGGCAGCAGTGATCCGTTTTTGTTTTGACGAATTGGAGTGTCACAAGGTGTGCGGAAGGTTTGACACCGAAAATATCGGATCCGGCCGAGTGATGCAAAAATGCGGCATGCAGCCGGAAGGTATTTTGTGCCAGGACTACAAGCGTAAGGATGGAAGCTTTGGGGACATGGCGATGTATGGGATTGTGAGAGAATAAGATAAGGCTGGTGTTACTATGAATGTAAGCATAGTAACACCAGCCTTTTTTGTGTGTACTGCGTGCAGGCGAGATTGGGCTGTTTGCGACTGTACGCTGGAATATCGGCGTTTATTTTCCCTTTTTCGCCACAAAGAATGTGGCCAGGATGCCGGATAAAATGGCGGCGATATAAGAAAGATTCAATAAAAGTTTTTGATTGCGGAGTTTGCGGGCCACCTGGGAGTATTCCAGTGCCTTGGCATAATCCTCGGCGGTGGGGACGGACTTGTAATGCATGCTGTCCTTCATGGCCTTGTAGTAGTTGCGGCAGGTCTCGCAGTGACGGAGATGTTCCACAACCTGGGTGCGGCTCTCGGGAGTCAGCGCCTGGTCATGGTATAAAACATAGACATCTTTTATAATATTACAACTGGTATTCATGGATTGATACGCTCCTTTAACATATTTTTTGCACGGTAATAGATGACTTTGGCAGAATTTTCGGTGATGTGCAGGGTTTCGGCCACCTGCTTGAAGGACATGTCGGCGTAGATTCGCAGCATGACCACATCCCGATATTTGTCGGGAAGTTCATGGAGGAGTTCCCGCACACGGCCAAGAACCTCATTACGCATAACCACTTCCTCCACTAGGTCTTCCTGGGCACAATAGGCATCCACAACGGATTCCAGATCAATAGAGTCCAAAGTCTGGTGATGCTTCTTAATATAATGATAGTAAGTATTCTTAGCGATGGCGGCCAGCCAGGTGAAAATGCTGGAATCGCCCCGGAACTTGTCAAAACTCCTGAAAGCGCGGAAGAATGTCTCCTGGGTGAGTTCTTCGGCCTCGCTTTCGTTCCGGCAAAGTTTATATAAGAAATGATAGATTCGCTCAGAATACTCGATATAAATCTGTTCAAATACTTCCAAAAACATGCCTCCTTCCATAGTAGTACAATAGTTAGAGTCAGAAAGGGCAAAAAGGTTACAAAAATTTTCAAAAGAAAATTTTTGAAAAAATCGTAACTAATTTTGTTACCGAAACTCTAACTAAGCGTAGCAGGAAAAAAGCTACAACATCATTATAAACTGCTTATGGGAAATAAGCAAGAAGGAGTAGAATTATGGAACTGGAAAAAATTAAGGAAATTATGGCGGAGACTGTGGATTTTGACGTGGAGACCATCACTGAGGCGACTCGCTTCGACAGCATGGGGCTGGATTCTTTGGATATTGTAGAGTTGTTGATGAAGGTGGATCAGGAGTTTGGCACTGAGACCGAGCCCAACGCAGCACTGGCAACGGTGGGAGATTTGATTGCCCACATCAAGGCGGGTAAGGCAGAATGATCCGCAGCAGAATCTGTGAGCAGCTGGGGATTGAAAAGCCCATATTTCAGGGGGGGATGGCCTGGATTGCGGATGCCAAGCTGGCAGCGGCAGTATCTAACGCCGGAGGCCTGGGTATTATCTCCGCCATGAATGCGGATGTGGAATATGTGGCAGGGCAGATCGATTTGATCCACCAGCTGACGGATCAGCCCTTTGGTATCAATGTTATGCTCATGAGCCCCCATGTAAAGGAAGTGGCCCAGCTGTTGGCGGAGAAAAGGGTGCCGGTGATTACCACCGGTGCCGGCAGCTGCACACAGTACATAGAATTATGGAAGGATTCCAAGGTGATCCCGGTGGTGGCTTCCGTTGCCATGGCAAAAAGTGCCCAGCGGGCAGGTGCAGCGGCAGTGATCGCAGAAGGGCAGGAATCCGGAGGGCATATCGGTGAATTAACCACCATGGCCCTGGTACCCCAAGTATGTGACGCAGTCACCATTCCGGTGTTGGCAGCGGGTGGTATTGCCGATGGACGGGGGATGGCTGCAGCCATGATGTTGGGAGCTGAAGGCATCCAAATGGGTACCCGTTTCTTAGTGGCTGAGGAGTGCGGCGTACATCCAGTATATAAGGAGATGGTTTTGAAGGCCAGTGATATATCCACCATCGTGACAGGGCGCAGATTCCAGGCCAGCAGCTGTAGGGGCATCAAGAACAAATTCAGCCGCAATTTTGCCAAGATTGAGTATGATCCGGCGACAACAGCGGAGGATGTGGCTCAGCTGGGTGCGGGTGCTTTGAGAAAAGCCGCCGTGGAAGGCAATAAGGATGAAGGCAGTTTCCTGGCAGGGCAGATCTCGGGCATGGTCAATACCCAGATGAGCGCCAAGGCCATTGTGGATGAAGTGTATAACGACTGTGAGCGTATTTTGAGAGGGGCAAGTCAATGGGTAAAGTAGCATTTTTATTTTCTGGGCAGGGTGCTCAGCACAAGGGGATGGGCATGGAGTTTTATCATGCAGACGATTCGGTAAAGCAGATGATGGACCGGGCGGAGGCTTATCGCCCCGGTACACTGGAACAGATGCAAAACGGCGATGATGAGACGCTCAAGCAGACGGAGAATACCCAGCCCTGCTTGTATTTGGCGGACTTGGCGGCGGCCATGTATTTGCAAAATCAGGGACTGCAGCCGGATATGGTGGCGGGGTTCAGCCTGGGGGAGATCCCGGCGCTGGCCTTTGCAGGAGCCTATGATGCACAAACCGGGTTTGAACTGGTGTGTAAGCGTGGGCAGTTGATGGGCGCCGCATCTAAGAATGTGGATGCGGGCATGGCTGCTATTTTGAAGCTGGATGATGAGACCGTCCGGGAAGTGTGCGGCCAGTTTGAGCAGGTGTATCCGGTCAATTATAATTGTCCCGGTCAGGTGAGCGCAGCCATGCTTAAAGAACATATGAACGCAGTGGCCGATACAGTCAAGGCCAAGGGTGGAAGACTCTTGCCCTTGAAGGTGAGCGGCGGTTTTCATTCTCTCTTTATGGATCAGGCCGCAGCTGAGTTTGCAAAAGTAATCCCAGAGTATTCACCTCTTACCATGCCCGTATACGCCAATTATACCGGTGAAGTTTATACCGGAAGTGAGCTGCAGTACCAGATGAATCATCCCGTTTTGTGGGAAAAGACCATCCGCAATATGGCAGCCGCCGGGGTAGATACTTTTATTGAAGTGGGTGCCGGTACGGTACTGCAGAAGCTGGTGAACAAGATTTTGCCGGAGGCGAAGGCCTATGCAGTAGAAACTGTGGCCGGGGCCCAGGAGGTGCTGGGATGTTAAAAGGGAAAGTTGCAGTTGTGACCGGTGGTTCCCGGGGGATTGGCAAGGCCATTTGTGAAGCCTTTGAAAGGGAAGGGGCGACAGTGGTCAATCTTTCCCGCAGTTCTTCCTATGCCTGCGATGTGGCAGATTACAGCCAGGTGCAGCAGGTATTTGCCCAGATTATAAAGGATTACGGAACCATTGATATTTTGGTCAACAGTGCGGGCATTACCAAGGATAAATTAATGCTGTCCATGAAGCCGGAAGAGTTTGATGCAGTCATCAAGACCAATTTGTATGGAACATTTTATACCATGAAGCAGGTGTATCCCATCTTTTGTAAAAAGCGCAGTGGCCGAATCATTAATATCAGTTCAGTCAGTGGGATCACCGGCAATGCGGGCCAGACCAACTATGCCGCGTCCAAGGCAGGGGTAATTGCCCTAACACAAAGCGCGGCAAAGGAACTGGCACCCCGGGGCATTACCTGTAATGCCATCGCACCGGGTTTTATCGAAACCGACATGACAGTGGATTTTCAGCAAAATGATGAAGTGAAAAATAAGATCCCCATGCGCCGTTTTGGTCAGGCAGGGGAAATCGCCGAGCTGGCAGTGTTTTTAGCCTCAGATAAGGCTTCATATATTACAGGAGCAGTGCTGAAGGCAGACGGCGGATTAATATAAGGAGTTTAATAATTATGAGCAGAGTAGTCATTACCGGAATGGGTGCGATCACGCCCATCGGCAATAATATAGAAGAATTTTGGCAGAACATGAAGAAGGGTATCTGCGGCGTGGGGCCCATTACCAAGTTCGATGCGTCGGATCTGCGGGCCAGTGTAGCCGCCGAGGTAAAAGATTTTTCCTATGCAGGAGTACTGGATAAGCTTACTGCCAATAAAATGGACCTGTTTGTGCAGTACGCAGTGTGTGCAGCGGAAGAGGCTGTAAAGGACAGTCAGATCCAGGATCAGGTGGATCCGGATATGTTTGGTGTGTATGTGAGCTCCGGCGTGGGCGGTATCATCACCATTTGCGAGTCAGAAGATGCCAGATACAGTAAAGGCAATAAGTTTGTCAGTCCCCAGTTTGTTCCCAAGATGATCATCAATATGGCCGCCGGGCAGATCGCCATTCGTTATGGTGCCCACGGCAATGCCATGAGTCTGGCAACCGCCTGTGCCACAGGAAGTACCTCCATTGGTGAGGCCTATCGTGCCATCAAGGATGGGTATTTGACAGCTGCCATCGCCGGTGGAAGTGAGGCCGCTGTACAGCCCTTGGCCGCTGCAGGTTTTGTAAATTGTATGGCTCTGACTACTCAGGAGGATCCGAACCAGGCCTGTGTACCCTTTGATAAGCGTAGAAGAGGTTTTGTACTGGGAGAGGGTGCCGGCATAATGATTCTGGAAGAGTATGAACATGCCAAGGCTAGAGGAGCCCATATTTACGGTGAAATTGTGGGTTATGGCGCCACTTGTGATGCCCATCATGTGACGGCCCCTGATCCGGAAGGGACTCAGACTGCCCGGGCTATGCGGATGGCATTGCAGGATGTGGCTTACGACAGCGACAAATTATACATCAATGCCCATGGTACCGGTACCAAGATGAATGATGTAACGGAGACCAAGGCGATCAAGCTGGCCCTGGGAGAGGATGCGTATAAAGCCCATGTCAGCTCTACCAAATCCATGACTGGACATATGCTGGGAGCAGCAGGTGCCATTGAAGCCATTGCCAGTGTGCTGGCCTTGCAGGATAGCATTATTCCCCCCACCATTCATTTGGAGGATCCGGACCCGGAGTGTGATCTGGATTATACCCCCAATGTGGCCAAAGAATATCCCATCCAGGTGGCTCTTTCTAATTCGTTGGGATTTGGTGGACACAATGCCTGTCTGGCATTTAAGAAGGTGACCCCATGAACCGGCAGGAGTTAGAGCGGATTTTGCCCCATCGTAATTCCATGCTGCTGCTGGACAGTGCCCAGGTGCTGGAAGATGGCAGTTCCCAGGGAATTAAGAAGATCACGGGAGAAGAATTCTTTTTGGACGGGCATTTTCCCGGCAACCCCATTGTGCCAGGTGTCATTTTGTGTGAGATTCTGGCACAGTCCACCTGTGTTCTGCTGAAGGATGAGGTGTCAGCGGGCGTAACCACATTTTTTACAGGGCTGGATAAGGTTCGCTTTAAGAACCCGGTGCGTCCTGGAGATGTGTTCGAGACTCGGTGCCGCATTACCAAGCAAAAGGGGAATTTTTACTGGGCCGAGGGGGCAGGTTATGTGGATGGTAAATTGTGCGTAAAGGCAGAGTTTTCCTTTGCGCTGGTGGAGGCTTAATTATGTTATTTTCATTATTTGAAAAAAAGGTGCTGGATTGTCCATACTGCAAGCATCAGTTTAAGGAAAAAAACAGTTTTTATATCTGTCCCCAGTGCGGGAAATACCTAAAGATGCCGCCTCGGGAGCGGATCCGGCAGGTTGTGGATAAGGATAGTTTTCAGGAACTTTCCGGAGAACTAAAAAGTGTGGATTTCTTAAATTTTCCGGGATATTCTGAGAAGCTGGAAAAGGCCCAGGAAGATACGGGAGAGGCGGATGCAGTCGTTTGCGGCGGTGCCGTGATTGGCGGATCTCCCTGTGCCGTGTTTGTGATGGACTCCCGATTTATCATGGCCAGTATGGGTTCAGTGGTGGGAGAAAAGATTACCCGTGTCTTTGAGTATGCCACCCGTCATCGTCTGCCGGTGATTGGCTTTACCGCATCCGGCGGTGCCCGTATGCAGGAGGGAATCATCAGCTTGATGCAGATGGCCAAGGTATCCGCAGCGGTGCAAAAGCATGCTTCTGAGGGGAATCTCTACATTTCGGTATTGACCAATCCCACCACCGGGGGTGTAACCGCATCCTTTGCCATGCAGGGGGATATTATTCTGGCAGAGCCGGGGGCCACTGTAGGCTTTGCCGGACGACGGGTTGTGGAGCAAACCACCCGTGCCCAGCTGCCGGATAACTTCCAAAGCTCTGAATTTTTGCAGGAGCATGGTTTCGTAGATAAAATTGTTTCCCGGGATGAACTAAAGGCGTCTTTGGGCACCATTCTTAGACTGCACAATGGAGTGAGGAGGCAGGCATGAGAGCATATGATAAATTAAAAACCGTTCGTCAGAGCGGTCGGCCTACGGCAGCAGAATACATTGAGCAGCTGTTTACGGACAGAATCAGCCTGAGCGGAGACCGAAGATTTGGTGATGATACAGCCATTCAGGGAGGAATCGGTTTTCTGGAAGGGATTCCGGTGACTTATATTGCCATTGAAAAGGGCAAGGATCTGAATGAACGCATTCAGAATCATTTTGGTTGCCCAAAGCCGGAAGGTTATCGCAAGGCCCTGCGCCTGATGAAGGAAGCCGAGAAGTTCCATCGCCCGGTGATCTGTATTGTGGATACCCAAGGAGCCTACTGTGGTGCAGAGGCAGAGGAGCGGGGCCAGGGTCAGGCCATTGCCGAGAACATTCTGGAGATGATGGGCCTGGAGACTCCCACCATTAGCATCGTTATCGGCGAAGGCGGCAGCGGCGGTGCGCTGGCATTGTGTACCACGGACTATGTTTACATGCTGGAAAATGCCTGTTATTCTGTGATTTCTCCTGAAGGCTGTGCCAGTATTTTGTGGAAGGATGCCTCCAAGGCAGATGAAGCGGCGGATGCCCTGCAGATCACAGCCCAGGATATGAAACGCATGGGGGTAGCGGAAACGGTGATCAGTGAAGATTTCAAGCACTTTAAGAACATGTGCAGGGATATCAAAAAACAGCTGGTGGGGGATTTGCAGGGGCTGATGAGTTGCTCCACTACCAAATTGCTGAGCCAGCGGTATGACCGTTTTCGCAAATACGGAGTCTATGAGGAGGGCGGTGTAGTACATGGAGCCCTTGGCTAAAAGTATTGAGTGCAGCGACAATTTTAACTTTGCCTATGATGTGGTGGATGTGATTACATCTTGTGAACCCCATCGCCGGGCGTTGGTGTGGTGCAGCGAGACAGGAGAGGAAAAAGAGTTTTCCTTTGGAGAACTGGCGGAGCTGTCTTTGCAGGCTGCCAATTACTTGGCACACCATGGTATCGGTCGCGGCAGTCGGGTCATGTTGATCATGAAGCGTCATTATGCCTACTGGTACATACTGTTAGCTCTCCATCGCCTGGGAGCGGTGGCGATTCCTGCCACCCACATGCTGACCGGCAGCGAAATCCGGTATCGTATCCGACTGGCCAAAGTAGAAGGAATCATCAGCATTGATGAGCCGGAACTGAATGAACGCATCAAAAAAGCAGCCTGCGAAGATATCAAGCTGCTTTGTACAACGACGGATTTGGAAAAAGACTTGCCGGCATATCCTGCAAAGATGGCGC
>JAFUJY010000193.1 GCA_017467985.1 Bacillota bacterium | reverse complement strand
TTGGTTTTCGACATAAGTGGCATCTGCATTGTGGTCTGTTGACCATAGATAACCTTTAATTAGTCCAATACAGTCATGTACCTTTTGACCATACTGACTACTAAAATCATCTGCAATATATTGTTCAGGATACTGTACTTTTTTTGCTTCATACAGTTCCGCAGAAGCATACTGACCAAATGTGCCGTACCAATACGGTCTTCCTAACTGTGCCTTTGCGTAGGCAACCAATCCACTATTTGTTTTACTCATAATACTTTTCTCCTTTTATATCTTTATTTTTTGTTTTGTATCAGGTTCTTAAAGACCTGATGTAACCCCGTGCTTGCGAGGCCAGTAACAGCTCCGCAAACAAATGTTTCAAATGTGAGCGCTGCGCCCAGTGACAGCTCATGAATTACAGCCAACAGGATTCCAAGCAATACCATAATGGTTGGGATATAATCACTTAATCTTTTGTCCAGCCACGGAATGTGTTTGATACAATATCCCACGACCATACAGGCAATCAGAACCAGCGGGATGTAATATCCTGTCATAGTTGATAGATCCATAAAGTCAACTCCTCCTTTCTGCGGCGCACCTGACATCCCACCCTAAGAACAATCCACCCAAGTCGGATACACCGATTATATGTGTAATACATATTTGTCACCTCCTTTTGTACAAGTATCTTGTACAATTGAAATAATAACACAAGATAAATATATTGTCAAGAGCTTTTCTCAAAAAAATTATACTTTTTCTGAGAAAAGAAGTTAGATGACTATTGACATAACTGCAAGTGTCGAATATAATATAAGCAGATAGTACAATTGAAGGAGGTATTTATAGTGAAGAAGTATTGGATCGTCTGGTTAATGCTGGGAATGTTGTTACTGTTTGCCTCTTGCGGTGGAAATGAAGAAGAGAGTTCGCTGGTGGAGGAGTCAAAGCAGGAAAGTTCCGTTGCGGAGGAATCTTCGGTGGTGAAAGAGGAGAGTTCGGTGGCAGAAGGAAGCTCTGTTGCGGAAGAAAGTTCTGTTCAAGAAGAATTTTCCCGGGCAGAAGAGAGCTCCCAACAGGAAGAATGTTCTGAGATTGAGAAAATAGAGGAGCTTGCTTCATTTGCTGATGTGGTTGATTATCTGGAGGCCGTTCACGGCGAGGCTCGAGTAGATCGTGGAGCCTATTGGGGCTTGTGTCATGTAAAGCTAATCGACCTGGACTATGATGGTGTGGATGAATTGTTCTGTGCATATAATGCGGATGCAGGCGCCAATAGTTACTGGAACGAAATCTATCAGTATCAGGATGGAAAAGTTGTAAAGATACTGGATCAATTGGGCTTGAATAGAGGGACGAGCATTTCTCCCAGTGCAGAGTTCTACTATGCGAAAGATGGTGTATATATCCGGTATGGCAGTGAATCCAGATATCAATATTATACCTTGCGAGATGGGGAAATGGTTCCGGTCATCGAGGAAGTATATGCTTGGTTAGAAGGTGGAGAAGGATATGTTTTTGACGGACAGGAATATACAAAGGAAGCATACGAGAGTGTGCTTAGTGAACGGTTCGGTGCGGCACCGAAGGAACGATATATATATATGGCAGCAGAACTGGAAGGAACATTGCAGCCCAGTGTGGAGGATGTGTCTGAAGGAGGGAAAGAAGAGTTGTCCATGTCCGAAGCCTATCTTCAGGTGGTTCAAAATCTTATAGCCGAATACGGCGAGGGTAATATTATTGAGAATCCAGGCAGCAAGTTCCTAACGGACCTGGTAGCGGTAAAGTTAATTGACTTTGACAATGATGGGCAGGAGGAGCTGTTCTGTTCGTTTGTAACTCCTGAATTAGAATACGCGGCGGCTCAGGAACAGGTGTATGCGCATAAAGACGGCGAGGCTGTTTTGATTTATGATGCAGTATGCGGAACACGAGGCGGCGTATATCCTCATACATGGATTCAAAAAACAAAAGACGGAATAATTTATATTACAAAAGTAGATGGTCAGATGGAATATTATCTGACACTGAAAGACGGAGTGTTTGTAGAAGAACATGTAGTGATGCTGGATTGGGGTTCATTGGATTCAGATGGTAAATCCTACGGCTCCTGGAATGGAGAAAAAATGGAAGCATCAGCCTTTGAGGCGAAATACGATGAGTTCTGGAAAAATAGTCATAATGTTTTGCATATTACCTATCATAACGCAGAGGAATTTGACGGTAAATTTGTTTTGGCCGATACGCAGCGGACCATTGATCGGTTGTATAAAGGATGCGGTATGACGACAGAAGGAGAATCGTTCACTACATATCGTGATGTTGTTGATTATCTGGAATCAGTCCATGGTGACGCCCATAGAGGACAGCCTGGCGTAGAAGGCGGAAACTTTATGTACGGCTTGTGCTTTGTGAAGCTCATTGATTTGGATTACGACGGCACAGAGGAGCTGTTCGTTTCCTATCCCCTTAACGATGGCGTACCCTACTACATCAATGAAATTTATCAGTATCAGAATGAAAAAGCAGTGATGATTTATCAGAGGTCGGGCATGAACCTGGGCACCAGCGTACAGCCCCGCATACAGTTGATTTATGCAGATGAGGGCGTGTATGTTCGATACGGCTCTCAATGGGAATATGAATACAAATTGTTAGAAAATGGTCAGATGGTGACGGTGGTTACACATAAGGAAGGAGATGGCCCAGATGGTTGGCAAGTAGAGTTCAACGGGCAGATATATCCTGACGATGCATCTTTTGAAAAAGCGTATGAAGACTTTTTTGCAGGCGCTAAGGTAGTTACCTATTATTACGAATTGGATGATATGGGTAACACGGAGACTATGCAGCGCGTCAGCGTTGACCCGGTATAAGTAAAATACACCGACGAATTCGAAAAACATTCGTCGGTGTTCTTTTTCTCAAGAAATATATACTTTTTGGTTGACATATGTCTGAAAAAAGGGTATGATGGTGATAATACCGGAAGGAGGATTTCCAGATGAGCATAGGAAGCCGTATCAAAGAAGTGCGTTTGCGTCAGCATATGACCCAGGAGGAATTGGCTCGCCGCATAGGTGTGACCAAAGGCGCGATTGCTAATTATGAGAACGAGGTTAGTACCCCCAAGACCGAACTGATGTATAAAATTTTGGATGTTTTGCAGTGTGATGCTAATTATTTGTATCAGGACATGGTGCCGAGTACCCAGGAGTTTATCATAAGTTACGCTGAGCGGGAGCATTTGAAAAAATACCGTGGGTTGGACAGCTATGGAAGACGCAATATTGATATGCTGCTGGAGAATGAATATGATCGCTGCCAGAACCGTGTGATCGTATTTGAGGATTCTAAGTTTGATTGGGATAGTTTGGCGGCTCACGCAAGGGTGGGTGCTACAGAAGAAGCGATTGCGCAGGATCTGGAGCAAATTAAGAAAATGATTCAGGAGATGAAAAATGACTCGGTATGAGGAGTTATTGGAGGAGGCTGAAAAAGCGGGAGTTAAGGTGTTGGAGATATCCATGAATGCTTTTGATGGTCTTTATGCCAATGGTGTAATTTTTATCAATACCGATCTGGAAACGAATGCGGAAAAGACCTGTGTTTTAGCAGAAGAACTGGGTCACCATTATACAGTTGTAGGCAATATTATTGATCAACGGGATGGCTGGAATCGTCATGAAGAGGCGATTGGTCGCAGATATGCCTATAGACGGCTTCTGGGGTTTGATCAGCTGATGGCAGCCTATCATCGGTGTGCGGCCAACCTGTATGAGATGGTGGAATTTCTGGAGGTAACTACTGCATTTTTTGAGGAGGCAATGCATTATTATAAGGTCTGCTATGGAGCATATAGAGATTATAATGAGATGCGCATATATTTTGAACCCTTTCGGGTAGAGCAAATTCAGGTAATATAAAATTTGGGAAAATATACTGCGTCGCAGTACAAAATCGGCAAAAAACTTAACGCCCAGCTCCTATAAAGAGCCGGGCGTTTGCTATTAAATATTATGCGTCTCGTATACGCGCTTGCCGTCATTCATATGCTCCAGCATAATCTCGGCCTTTCTGCGCAGCTGATCAATAAAGTTGGTACTGTAGCGGAAAATATCTTCTTCCTCCGGTGTGGTACAAAGGATGATTTCTTCCAGATCGTCGCCCAGAACGCTGATGAGCTCATACATGTTATCGATCTCGGCACGGGTAATATTCTGGAATTCTTCGATGCGGCCATCGTTGCGGGTGGGCCAGCGCAGCTCATTACGAGGCTCGGTCTCAAAATCGGTGCGATCCACCAGTTCCTGGAACTTAGCAGCATGAATAATATTCTTAAAGAAGCACTTTTCTGCAATCATACGTCGGCGCAGCATATCAAAGCGCTTGTCGCCGGTCTGTTCTAACAGATAAGCAGCTTCCCCAATAGCTTGCTGCAGGCAGCGAATGGCCTTCTGCAAGGTTTCTCCCAGCATAAATGTGGCAGTGAATCCGCGAACACCCTCGATACCCTGCATGTCCAGCAGGTCGTAGGTGTTTTCTTCTTTCTGAGCCTGGAACTGGAACTTGCGATAATAGGCACGATCTTCCTCGGCCAGTTCGGTGGGGAACAGAACGAAGGGACGATTGATCCAGCGCTGATGCTGACAGCCATACATGATCAGATCCAATCCGGTATGATCCAAATGTGTAAAGGCTTCGTCAATATGATACCACATATCCACCAGGCGACCGGCCAGTTTGTCGCCGACGATGGTTGTGGCAGCATCCTGCAGAACCTTGAAGCAATCTGCAATACTCTTAGGCTGCTGCAGCTGTGTCTGGCGGTAGATCTCCCAGCATTCGTCAAAATCGGAACGGGGGAAGCCAAACATAGTAATAGGTTCGCTGCAGTCCTGGGCGATTCTTGCAAACTTGGCAAAGGTTACGGGTTCGGGCAGCTTCTTAACAGGACGTCCGGGATAACCCAAGTCCACAATAGAGGCCACAACCACTTCGTTCTTGTTATTCATGGTGTTAACGATCTGATTGTCCTTCAGCTTGGGACAGGCGGTGGCAACGCCGATTTCTTTAGCCTTAAAGGGGATATCAGAGTTAAAATGAACGACAATATCCACACCGGCTTCCTTGCCTCCCTCGGTCAGAGCATCTACAAATCCGGCAACACGATCAGCCATACTGCGGTTACGGCAGCTCTCAGGGCCGTTGGGGCCGACATATGTACCGGTACTCCAGCACAGACCGCCGCCACTATCATTACTCATGAACTGAAGATAATCCAGACCTGTTTCCTGGCACAGCACCTTGACAGCATACTTATACATGGCCAACACTTCCGGATTATCCACACAGGGGCTGTAGTAAGGCTTGCGGGAACGGCGGGGATGGTCACAGCGAGCACCGCGCCAGTCCGGATGAGCACGATACACTTCTTCCGGCAGCCAGAAGGGTTCATTACTGAACAGCGCAGGTTTCAATCCCACTTCCTTAAGAATATCACAACGAGCTTTGAATAGGTTGAAGCACTCTGCGATATGATCCTGGGGCAGGAACTCCTTCAGCTGGGGCGGGCAGACCAGCTTAAACAGCTGTGCATGACCCATGCTCCAGTTGGGGTATGGATCGGTCAGATCCTGCTCCCACATCCAACGGCTGCGGGGCATCTGACCGGCCATGACATGGGTAGCGCCAACTTCCTTGGCGTGCATGGCCATCTGGCGAAAATCGTCCAGATTCTCCGTTGCGATTTTGATTACGTTGATTCGTTTCATGATAGTGACCTCCTATATATGTTTTTTTATAAATCACGAATGTTGGTCATGGCGATGGTACGGATTTCCCCGTTGTTTGCCAGCAAAGGCATGGGAGAGTCGGTATGATTTTCCATCACCACATGGTCCACCACCAGGTTTTCCACCAATGCACCGGCGCCCACAGAGATTGTCGCCACCGGAATCTGGTACTCTTTCCGAACCACATCCTGGATCAGCAGGTTCTTGACGTGGGTATTCTCCTGAATGTAAATAAAGGGGAATACATAGCTGTCCGGCCAGGGGTAAATGCCCTCACGAGAGGCCTTGGAAGCGTAGATGTGATCCAAAGTAATACCATCAAAGAAACCGGTGGTCTCGCCGGGATAATACTTGGTCAGGCCGATGCAGTACTGATAATAAGTACCATACACGTTGGAAATGTGGATATTGTGGATATTGTCGCTGACGGTGAGCAGACGCACCGCACTGTGACAGTTCTCCGCCAGAAGACCATCGATTAAAATATTCGAAATGGGGCCTTTGGAACCTTCGTGGGCATTTAATGCCACCAGGTCATCATAACAAGCCCCCTTCAGGTTGCGGATCACGCCAAAGTGACAGTTACCGTTGAAGTGCACGCCGTCCATATTGATGAACAGTGGATTGCAGGTGGTATAGTCAAAGGTGATATCCTCAACGGTAAAATAAGTAGCCCGATCAAAAGTAACGCCGTAATGAACGGGATTACGAAGGGTCATGCCGGACAACTTAATATTACGGACTCCGTAAAAGAGCATGCCGTCGCCGGAATAACCATGGGGCTCGTAACATTTACTTTGCTCCGGATTGGGCAGCTGGTTCAGATTATTAAAATCCCAGATACCGCCGCAGATTTCGATGTTTTCGGTAATGGCCGTGGGAGAGTAGTCCGTCACATGGCTCCACAGATGTTTGCACAAATCGTTAAATGCGTGGGGGATGCGTCCCTCATCGGGGTCAGAAACCACCCGGGTCATCACCATGGGACAGTTGGCACCATCTGCCAGTCGAATTGTGGCAAAACGGGGCAATACCAGTCGGGTGTTAGAAGAGAGTACCAAGGTCTGGGTAATTAGATAATTTTTGGCAGGGGCCGGTAGAATGACTTCGCAGCTGCCGCTGTCCAGCATCTCCTGAATTGCCGGGAAGTCGTCGTGAATCCCGTCGCCATAAAGTTTATAGGCACTCATTCTTCAATATATCCTTTCAAAACCTTGAGAGTATTCCATACACCATCAAAGTGACTGCGTTCGTAACCATGACTGGCATATACACCGGCGCCAATCAAACCGTGGCGCAGATCGTGTCCCGCCCGCAGCGTGGCTTCCACATCGGAGCCATAGCTGGGATATACATCCACTGCGTACTGGGCGTCCGTTGCCTTGGCGGCAGCAATCAGCTTGCCCGTTACCTCGTAATCGTAGGGGCCGCCGGAATCCTTGGCGCAGATGGAAACCATCTTTTCAGTGCAGGTCAAACCATTACCCACACAGCCCATATCCACGCTGATGGCTTCGGTTACGCCTGCAGGAACAGAGGCAGAGCCACCATGTCCCACTTCTTCGTAAACGGTAATGTGAAGATAAATTCTGCGGCTGGGCGTGATATTATTTTCTTTTAAGTAAGCAGCAAAAGCATACAGGATACCCACGGACAGCTTGTCATCCAGGAAACGACTCTTGATATAGCCGGAACTGGTAATGCGGGTGCGGGGGTCAAAGCACACAAAATCACCCACTTCAATGCCCAGCTTGCGGGTGTCGTCCGCGTTTTTTACATCCTCATCCAGTACCACTTCGGTGGTATCGAAGCTGCGCTGGGTGTCTTTGTAGCTGGTATTGACGTGAACGGAGGCATTGCATAACTGCAGCGTGCCCTCATAAATATTGCCGTCCCGGGTATATACGCGGACATTTTCAGTCTCACCGTTAATGGCCTGCATACCGCCCAGATTGGTCAGACGCAGACGGCCATTACCTTTGACTTCGGCCACCATGCCTCCCAAGGTATCAATGTGGGCTGCCAGCATCAGTGCATCTTCTTCATCGGCGCCGCCCAGGTCTACCAACACACCGCTCTTTGCAGTGAGCTTAGCTTCGTACCCCAGGGAGGTGAACCACTCCAGCACCTGCATGGCGGCCTTGCGGGTAAAGCCCGTGGGGCTGTCCACGGCCAAAATCTCTACAGTTTTATTCATTGCCAATTCGGCATATTTACGATCCATAAAAAATCCCTCCATAAGTGTGAATTCTTTTCAATTATTGTATCACACTTATGGAGAGGTTTCAAGACGCTAAAGTATAATCCACAATTTTTGCATAGTCTGAGGCAAGGGCACGATTGTTGCAGTATTTGGTAATCACCTTTTTAGGATCCAATTCCATCTTGCCGTCAATGAGCAGGTCGTTTTTGAAAGCGGTCAGCACCGGAACAGAGATTTCAATGACCAGGTCCGTTACTAAGACGGTATATTGCTTGGAAACCTGATTGTATAAAACATCAGTGGGAGTGTTTGCATAGAAAAATGTAGGCACCTGTTCGCTGCGCTGGGTAGGGGATATACAATATGTATAGGTAGAACTGTGGATTTTAGGCAGTTCCAGCACGGCCTCTGGCACAGTAACCGTAACAGTCAACGGTCTAAAATTATTCCACCAGCCTCCCAGGAGGAAAAGGAGGGAAAATACGATAGCAACAATTTGTTTAATTCGCTTCTGATTATGTTCCTTTTTCACGTTGGCCATTGCCACGTCCAGTGGGCTGGGCTTTTTCTCGTACCGCTGGTGGATCTGTTCCTTGGTGGCGCCCAAGTCCTGCATGGAGGCAATCTGATACAGCCGCTGCAGGTCGCCGGCGGAAAAAACATATTTACCTTTTTCTTTTTCAGGTGTAATCAAGCCTTTATTAATGTAAGTGAGTATCATTTTCTGGGACAGGCCGCTCTCGCGGCTGATTTCTTTGAGATTCATACGTTCAGCCTCCCTTCTGTAACTCTATTATATAATAGGAAGGATTTGCCTGTCAATGGAGGTGACGCGAGTTGGCATTTTTGCCAAGTCGTGTTGACGAAGAGGGACTTTTTATGATATGATTGAAAAAAGTTTTCTGAATATGGAGGTGTTCATATGGGCAATGAAGTAACTGTATTATACAAATATTTAGAATTTAACGGAGCGGAGTTATTTACTGTAATTTGTTTGCCCCAAGGCAGCGGGCAATTTCCTACGGTTATTTATCGCAGTCCCTATGTGGATGCAGCCGAACTGCAAACAGAAGAAGAAATATGCCATGAGAAACTGTGTGAATACAAAAACTGGCTGGATAACGGTTATGCCGTTGTGTTTCAGCATTGCAGAGGTCGGGGGAAAAGCGGCGGGGATTGTATTCCCTATATCTTCGAAAGAGAGGATGGCCTGTTTCTGCAGGACTGGATAAGAAAGCAGCCCTTTTACAATGGTGAGTTATATCTGTGCGGTGTCAGCTACACTTCTTCTGTGCATTTTGTAACAGCACCCTTCGCTGCGGATATCAAAGGGGCCGTTTTTGAGGTCCAGGATTGTGAACGGTATAACTGCAACTATCGAAACGGATTTTATAAAATGGGCCTGCATGGCGGTTGGTATGTGAGAATGTACAAGAAAAAGAGCATTCTTAAAAAGAATTTTACCCCCGC
>JAFUJY010000192.1 GCA_017467985.1 Bacillota bacterium | reverse complement strand
GTGAAAGTATCGCCGGGAATTTTGGAGCCGGTGGACGTACCGTAGTAAGCACATACGGGAAGATCAATTTGAGGGAGTCTCCAGCCTCCGATAGAGTTTCCATCCTGGTCTTTCGCATTATGACCATCTGTTATCGGACTAGAATCGATTTCAAAAGGTGCTTTTCCTGTACGGATCCAGTTTTCAAGATATAATAATCCGGCCTGGTAAGCAAAATGGTACGGGAAACTATTAGGGTGCTCGTCAGCACCATTATACTGCATCAGTCTCCCGATGCTCCTTAGGCACGTATCCTCTGCATAATACTCTTCTTCACTGTATGTTGTATCGTGACTAGGACCGGCAATATCATAGATGCGGTAGAGAGGACCATTCACCATCCTGGTCTGCGCTCCTCCAAGATCATAATTGTCACTTTCAGTATGCATATCAATAAATGGCTTCGCTGTATTAGCTGGACGCAGATCATCATCAGACCATAAGCCAGGATCTTCCTGATTTAAGTTAGGGGCTG
This sequence comes from Bacillota bacterium, assembly GCA_017467985.1. Classification (GTDB taxonomy): domain Bacteria; phylum Bacillota; class Clostridia; order Lachnospirales; family Bianqueaceae; genus Faecimorpha. The sequence continues at coordinate 2,545 of JAFUJY010000192.1, read as the reverse complement.
CAACTGCAGCACTGCCCATTGAAAAATAGCCATCGAAAAGGTCCTTACCCTCTGCATCAGCAAAATCTTTCATGAATCGCAGTATATATCCACCGGACTGAGACCATCCAATCAGAATTACCTTTGTGTTATCCGACACGAATTCTTTAACAGGGTTTAGATCATTATCTTTTCTTACTACTTTCGCAACATCCATTAAAATATCCCAGAACAGTCCTGTTTCAGACTCAGGGGATGTACCAAAACCATGTCTTACCCTTTCCGTAGTTGCCTCATCATACTGGATCGGATTCTTCCATGAGAGAGAGGCATAGCGCTCGGCATTAAATTTCTGCATGGCGGCTATAACATTAGGCTTACTCATAAGCCCGATATAAATATCCCCATTGCGGACGATTTGTTTCCAGGTAATGATCCATGATCTGTCCAGATCAAATCCCGGAGTAGAATTCATGATTTCGATCACGATGTTTCCGCTAAAATTCTCTTTCTTTTCTGGTCGGCGAACCAGAAATCTTGATGTATAAGGTGCTTCTTTGTAACGGATCGTTTTTCCACCATCATCCGTTCTTTCATAAATATTGGCAGTCCCATCAAAGAAATACTCTTCTTCAACATAGCCGGATTCTTTCAGATTGCAGAGACGCCCTGCAGCAGAGAAGATCTCATCGTAGTTCTGTGCCGGTATTCTCACTATTCTTGAAATCATGCTATTTAACCTCCTGTCGTGTGCGCTAACCAGCTTTTTGTATTAAATAATAGCATGTAATAAAAGGTATGAAAACTTCCGAAGACATGAAACTAAAAGCAGCCTTTGAAAGTTAGATGTTTAACAAAATGAGGGCTGCTGTAATCATGAAAAGACCAATTATCTGTGGCCTTCCCAGTTTTTCTTTTAAGAGTAAGACGCTGATTAAGGTGACTGTCAGTATTGTTCCTGTAGCAAACACTGTATAGGCAAGAAAAGCGGGAATATAGGCAAGTGTTTTTAATAATAGTGAAGAGGAAAAGTAGTTAGGGACTCCTACAAGAAATCCGGCAAGAAAGTCTTTCATTCTCACAGTTTTGCCACTGTGTTTATACTCTTTTAAAAGCAGAAATGTTGTCAGGAGTCCGGCAATAACAAATACAAAAAAAATATATAAATCATCCTGGGAGCGGCTTCCAACCTGCTCAAAAATCTTTGCCATTCCATCCGCAAAGCCTCCAGCCATCAGAACCAATAGCAATAATCCGGTTGCGGCATGATTATTTGCGTGATGCCTCTCCGGGCGAGCCAAAGGCTCGACACGGGGCTTCCTGTTCTTTAGGAACGGGACTTCCATTGCCTGCAGATACGGCGGTCACTTAGTACTTTCATCCCGCGGGATCAAAGACCACATAACAGTTAACTACAGGCAGGTGCGGGTGCATCGCCGCCACAGGCAGGAACTTTTGCCTTTCCTGTGACACCGCCCCCTTACTGGCGCTGTGCCTGAACGGTGGGCATGGCCCATAGCGCTTTTTATACGGGTACGGATTTTGTTGACAGTTACGGTTATGCCGCTCTTATCCGGCTGTTCACCATAAGCAGCGTCGCATACGTCCTCTGCGGCGTTTTCGGTAATCCCGGGCATCCTTTTGCCTTTGCCAGGAGCCTTAAGAAATACCTTGCGCCTATGTTCATACTTGCGGAAAGATCACAGTTATATTTCTTCCCATTGGTAAAAACGCAGACTGAATAATTGTTTTTATCCCTGGTCACGGGGCCGGAACCGTCAAAAGCAAGCTTCGATGTGTTCCACGCGCAGACACGGCTGATGCGCATACCGTTCCGGTGGGCCTGGAGCTCGATCCTCTTCTGCACATCGTTTGCCCTCCACATATGGATGCGCTCGCGGAACTTCTTCCCCTTCGCAGACCCCTTGCGGTCAAGGTGTTCGAACACGATGCCGTCGACATCGTACAGTACGGCGATCTCCATCAGGGCTTTTGCCGTATCGATCGAGAGCTGGCGGTTCGCTTCTGTGATCATACGGTAGATAGCGTGGGGCTTCTTCCCAACCTGCTGGAACATGCGCTTCCTGCTGATCAGATGTCCCAGACGGTCTTCGTCACTGTTAAGGTGTATGACACCTTTGGCATGGACAGTACCATCCGAAGTCATCACGCTCCAGGAAGCCGGTGCGTTGATGCCAAGGTCGACAGCAAGGATCCTGTACCCCAGCGGGTCTTCATCAGAGACAAGTTTTTGCTCCTCTTCAAATGAAAAGCGTATCTGATAACGGCCTTTTACTTTTTCTACCACAGGGGAGAGCATTTTCCGCTTTTTGTTCATACGTGAGATGTATCTCGCGTCTGACAGGGAGATCTGGAAGTAATACCACTTCCAGGACTTGCCATCAAAGAGCTTCAGGCCGATAATGCCTTTGCTGATGTCGCAGAGATCCCTCTCCTGGTCGTAAAACGTAAGTTCATAACGCTCCGGAAAGCCGATCACAGGCTCCCCTCCACGGTCTGCGGGGTCTTCAGCCTCCCAGTTCCTGTGATTGGAAACATACGAGCT
>JAFUJY010000191.1 GCA_017467985.1 Bacillota bacterium | reverse complement strand
CTGCGGATCATTCCCGGCAGTGCCTGCTGCAGTTCTGCCAGACAACATCCTGCGCCAAACAATGCATGCAAGTCATTCAATCCATCATGGGTCTTTTCATCCAAACTCTCTAAGAATCCGATATAATCTTCTGCAAAGGCACTCAGTACCCGCACATAATCCTCATGACGGTATCCGCTCTGACGGCAGGCACGGCTCAAAGTATATACCCAGTCCACTTCCATAAAGCCCACATTGCGTGCAAATGTTTCCAATACATTCTTATCATCAAACATCTGAACACATGTATCAATCACCCTCTCCGGGTATCGCAAAGGACGACGGGCATATTCATGATTAAACAAATAATGGAAAGTCCCTGCCAGATGATGCCCCTTGGGTTTCACCCCTGCAGTGACAGCACCCTTGCGCCAGAATCCGGTCTCCGGATCCGCATTTTCCCACAGCCAGTCAAAATATACATCGCACCATGCATCATCCACACTGTCCGATAACTTCAAAGCCGCATAAATTCCCGCTCCACGGTGGGACATATCCCAAGGCTCGCTCAGCCAATCCAAGCTTTCCAACAGACCCACAACTCCTTCCGGTGTGGCATACTCCGCCAATGCAGTCATGGGATACTTAGGTTTAGCATCAAACAGTTCCAACGCCGCAGTACAATGGGCTGTGGTATGGATAAAATGATGGGTTTCTTCCACAAATAATCCAGTCTCCGGATCCTGCAGGCTCTGCAGCGTGCGAACCCAAGCCTCACGACTGGCACTTTCTCCCGGAAACTCCCCGATGGTATACAAAATATTGGCCGCATCCGCACATCCATATTCGTTAATCCCCAGTCTTCTGGTACCGGTTTCATTCTGCCACAGCCAACGGGTATATACGCCCTCCTCTAATTTGTGAGAAGCTATCGTTGCTGAAATTTTTCCAATAAGTGAATCGATATTGATAATCATCCTGTTATCCTCCACTAAACATTTTTCACAATTTCTAAAAATATATCATTCAATTCTGTCCAGTTCTTTTCCTTGGAATTGGGCAGTTCTTTAATGATTTGCTCCATTTCTTCGATGCTGTGATCCAGATACTCATTGATCACGTCAATTCGTTTGCCCAGGCCCAACTCCGATGTATTACGCTTTAATTCCAAAAGCCGATCTACTTCCGGACGTATCTTCTCTTCTAAGCATGCATCCGCTAAACTCTCAAATAACATGGGCGGCGGCGTTTGCCGTTCCACTATCCATTTACAAGCCAACAGAGGACGCAATACATAAAAATATTTTTTCAGTTTGACCTCTTTCCCTTTTAAATACTCCCGATAATTGCTCTTAGCCGTACTCAGATAATGATATAAACTGGATTTTTCTGAGAAATATTTCTCCATATGCTCCGCAATCTGCTTCCACTGAGGTGTTGTTCGGTATACTATGGGAGAATTATACCATTCAAACAGCGTGGGATTGGACCTGTGCAGCAGTCTTAGCGCCTTTTGCAGATCCCATCCATTAATGTCCAGCGTATCATCCAGCTGCCACTCAATGACATCTCGTGTCGGCTCCAGCCGCAGATAATACTCCAATGGCCGCACATAGATAAACCTTACATCATAATCGCTATCCGGTGAGGCAAATCCCCAAGCTCTGCTGCCGGATTCCACGCAGTGCAGAATGATTACATTTTCTCTGCGTTCAATTTCGTCTAACTTTTCCTGAATGATATCCCACATCAAAAGTCATACCTCCGGATCTCACAGTTCTTCAGCCCAAAGGCCGCATACTCTGTGTTGGTCATGTCATAAAAATAGGACTGTACCACTCTGGCGATCCCGTTATGGGCCACTAATAAATACACTTTGTCCGGCTCCTGTTTTATATCATCCAACAGGTTATAAATCCGCTGGCACAGCTTCAGCATGGATTCGCCGCCCTCATAATGATTGACAAATTCCTTCTTGGCCTCCAAAAACTCTGCACCATTGCGGGGTGTTCCCTCGTACTTACCAAAATGTTGCTCCCGCAGCCTGGGTTCCATCCGAGCCGGTATCCCCGTTACTTCCGAAATATGTCCAGCGGTCTCAGCCGCACGACTCAGAGGCGAATACAAAATCTCATCAATTTCCAGGCCCTCTTCTGCAATTTTCTTTCCTAATTCAATCGCCTGCTCATGGCCCAGCTTTGTCAAGGCAATGTCCGTCCCCCCACAGATCTTATTCTCTGCATTCCAAATAGTCTGACCATGGCGTGTATAATAAAAATGTGGCATGGTATCCCTCCTTTTCTCCAAGTATATCATTTTATCATTCAAATATCAATTGTTTCGAATTATTTGTTGACGGATGGAACATCCATACCGATCTTCTCCGTCGTCTTGCGCTCCATATTTTTTCATGATACAATAAGATATATTCGATTAGGGGGGCACTTTTATGCATTTACTCTGGAGACTAAGCCGCGAGGCTATCCGTTATAAAAACCTTTATATTATCGCCATTCTCTCCACACTGGGTTTGACCTGTGTAAATCTGGCTGCTCCTCGGGCGCTGTCGGCTATGACCGGTATTGTGGAACGGGGGGTTACCGCAGACTCATTTAAGACCATCGGCTGGTTAACCTTATTTTTAGTTGTACTGTACCTACTGCGTATCCTGTTCCGTTTCTTGAGCAATTATCTGGCCCACAAAGCTGCCTGGTATCTGGTGGGTGACCTACGCACCAAGACCTACGACAAGCTGGAGCGCCTGCATTTGGGCTACTTCCACGACAAGCAAACCGGCGACCTGATGAGCCGTATCATTAACGATACCCGGGATTTTGAACTGCTCTATGCCCACATCATCCCTGAAATGATCACCAACGTGGTGACTTTTGCCGGCGTTTTGACAGTGCTGCTCACCATTAACTGGAAACTGGCACTGATCACCTGCTTCCCCATTCCGTTGATTTTGATTTCTGGCGTGATTTTTTCCAAGAAGGTCCGTCCCTACTTCCGGGGAGCCCAAAAGAAAATGGGGGAATTTAACGGTAAGCTCCAGGATAATCTGTCCGGTATTCACGAGATTCAGTCCTTTGGCCGGGAAGGTTACGAGACTGACCGAGTGAATGACAAGAACTTTGATCATGTAAAATCCATGCTGCAGGCCTTGAAGATCAGCGCCGTATTCCATCCTTCTGTGGAATTTGTTTCTTCTTTGGGAACCATTCTGGTGGTGGCCTTTGGCGGCTTCCTCGCCTATCACGAAGGTCTTTCTGTTGAAGTCATTGTTTCCTTTATATTGTACTTAAGTCTGTTCTATGCCCCGGTTTCCAGTCTTGCTAATCTCTTGGAAAGCATGCAGCAGTCCATGGCGGGCGCTGAGCGTGTCATGGCCATTCTGGATACACCCTCTGAGATTCAGGACCGTCCCGGTGCTGTGGATCTGGGTCAGTCTCAGAGTTCCATCACCTTTGACAATGTCAGTTTTTCCTATCAGGAGGACATGCCCGTTCTCAAGGATATCTCCTTTACCTGTAAGCCCGGCATGATGGTGGCTCTTGTGGGGCCCACCGGTGTGGGAAAAACCACTCTGACACAGCTGATTTCCCGCTTCTATGAACCCACCAAGGGGCGAATTCTAATCGATGGTCAAGACATTCAGTCCGTTACCGTGGAAAGCCTGCGCCGCAATATTTCTCCGGTGCTGCAGGATACTTTCCTTTTCAATGGTACTATTGAGGAAAATATCGGTTATGCCAAGCCGGATGCCACTCAAGAAGATATTATCGCCGCAGCAAAGGCAGCCAACATTCACGATGACATTATGGCCATGCCCGATGGTTATACCACTCAAGTGGGTGAACGAGGCCTGCGCCTCTCCGGCGGACAAAAGCAACGAGTTGCCATCGCCCGTGCCATTCTGCGTCACTCTCCCATCATCATTCTAGATGAAGCCACCGCTTCTGTGGACGTAGAAACCGAGCGTCAAATCCAAAAGGCTATCTCCGGTATTGCCGGCAAGCGCACTATTTTAGCCATTGCCCATCGCCTGTCCACCATTCGCAATGCAGACCTGATCCTGGTTATTCAGGATGGCCGCATCGTCGAAGCCGGCAATCATCAAAGTCTGCTGGCCCTGGATGGTATTTATGCCCGCATGGATCGGATTCAAGCTTCCACAAGATAAAAAAGAAAACCGAACCTTCTCTTATTACAAAAAGAAGTGTTCGGTTTATTTTTATATTCTCAAAGTCTGATCTTTTTGATCTCCTCGGCATAATACTGTACCAGTTCAAACTTGGAACCGGGCATCAAACGATGGTCCGGACAAGGGATAAAGCCGCCCAAAGAAACAAGATGCTTCACGCGCTCGATCTCCGCATCCACCGCCGCCTTATCCTTACGAAATGCGGTTTTATCCATACCACCTACACCACGCATCTCACTGCCAAAACGCTGTCTGGCTTTTTCAAACTGATCGCCCCAGACACCCACCTCAATGGGAAATAGTACATTTACACCGTTCTCGATCCACGTGGACTGGATCTGATCCGTTACGCCATCACAATCCAAGGCCACCAGATCGATCCCATGTTTGCGAAGCAGATCACAACGTTTCTTATAATGCTTGCCGCAGAATCTTTCAAAATCCTTAGGAGACAGTAAGGGACCATTCTTAAAGCAGATATCTTCCCACATATATCCATAATCAAATTGAGCACCTGTCTCCAGAACGGTTTCCAGACATTTGTACTGCATTTCAGCATATGTATCCACGATCTCCTGAAACAGATCTTCATCCTCGTCATACATCAGATAACTCATGCCCACAAGAGATGTCATATCCCGGATCTTGCCAATAATACTGCCTGACCATACACATGTGGGGTATTCCCCGGTATTGGCTTGGTTAAATCTTTTCAGTGCCTCCAAGTCAACACGGTCTGGCGAATACTGCATCTTAGGCTTGAATAAAGTCTCAAAGGCCGCTCGATCCTTCAAAAGATAATCATCCTCTGCCGGAATAGAAATAATACCGGGTTTTATTTTCTCAATAACCCCTTGCCATGATTGTACTCGCTGAGTACCATCTGCAAGGGTCTCCAATACTTTTGTTTCAAACTTAGGGCGAAGTTCTGTATCTGTCCAAAAGGCATGGCTAAACCAGCCAAAATCCCAGCCGATCAGCTTGTCCAGTTCCGTCTCATCGTAAACAAGTTCGCCCAGTTCCTTGGGGATCTTTCCCTGCTGTGCCCATTCCTTACGGAGTTCTTTCCAATATCCAAAATGTACTGCCGGCAAACGATCTGCATCTTCATAATGCAGAATAGCCATCGTTCTCTCTCGATTTGTCATAATACATTTCTCCTTCATTATTCATGATGAATGACCTTTCGTGCTCAACCCCATTATACCAGTCTTTCCCTTTCCTGTCCAGTCATTTTCCCACAACAAAGGTGTTTCCACCCTCGGAAACACCTTTACAGACTCTGTTCTTAACCCACCGCTTTTTGGACAAATCTCTGCTCATATATCCTGCACATCTCCTGATACAACGGATTGGCAGTCACATTGTATCGTCTGGTAACCACAGGCCGCTCCCCTCGTCGAAAGACCACCACTTGTCCGATGGGCATGTACATCACATCATCCAAGGGCCAATTCAGCCTCACCGAAATATGCCGACAAGTATCAATATCCATCCCACCCATATACACATAGGTGTCACAGTTATTGATAATGGTCTTCGTGTTTCGCTCACCGTACATGGCCTCCAGCTGGGACTCGGACTGCAGCATCAGTGTAACACTAATCCCTTTCTCTCGAAATATCGCGATATATTCGGGAAATAACAGAATTCTGGAACCGCAGGCAAAGTCATCGCACAGCATATGTACGGGGATCGGCAAGACCCCTCTGGGACATCCTTCTGCGTACTCAAACAGTTCCTTAATGGCCTGGGCATAAAACATATTCACAAAACTGTTCAGTGACGGATTCACCGCAGAGGTGGTCACAAACAGTACCGTCCGCTTGCTGGCTAAGTCTTCAAACTTAACCTTATTAGGCATAGCCATCATTCTTCGCAGTTCAGGGGTGAATAACGTATCCAAGGTTACGTTCAGAGCACTAAACATGCAGGCCGCCGTCTTAATTGGCAGCTGCTTGAAAGAATTCCAGCAATTGACCGCAAAACTACCGGGCTCCTTTCTTTCCAACATTTCAAAATTACTATCCAGCGTGGTAATAATCAGATTTTTATGCTCTGCAATTTTTAGTTTGCCAATCATCTCCAGCACATCCGCAAAGGAGCCCCCCTTTTTCCACTGATCTGCAATAATGGCACTCAGCAGTGAAGTGGCACCGTCATCCCAATATGGATCTGCCGTGGTAAACTCTTTTCTGGGATTGGCCATAACAATGGACTTGGCCAGGAAGCGAATATCATTATGATTCTTCACATACTGTATAGGATCATAAGCAATATTGCTATTTTCAGGACTGGCAAAATTCAGATCCCACAACTGATATCCCCGACGCAGCAGCAGCGGGGCATATTTGTGAATCAATTTTCGTTTGGACAGGGTGAAAATCAAACTGGTATGTTTGGTTTCCAACAATCGTGGTTCGGCAATGGACATGGATTTACCACTGCCGCTGCCGCCCACGACCAAAATATTGTTATTCAACTGGGTTTCCTCACAGTCGCTGCTATACTCACAGTTGTCTGCCAGAATCACTTTATCCGTATTCATTTTAACCTCCAATCATCTCTGCGAATCCCACAATGTGGTCGCACAATCCAAAATCCACGCTTTCCTCTGCAGAAAAGTAGTGGTCGTAACTGGTGGCTTCGTCAATCTCCTCCTTTGTTCGGCCCGTATGCTTTACCAGCAAGAAGTTGATTTGTTCTTTTATCTCCTGCAATCCATAGGAAATGGATTTTAAGGAAGTACTGTTTCCTGTTACTAAGTTTCCTAAACCTGGCTCGTGCAGCATCAGTTCGCTGTGGGGCATCATATATCTGCCATGTTCCCCGCTGGCAAATAATACGGCCGCCATACTTCCCGCACATCCCAGGCAATACATTCGTACTGGCGTGTCGCAGGTATGAATTAAATCATAAATCAGTAGTCCCGCATCCACGCTGCCTCCCGGCGAATTAATATAAATATCAATGGGTGTTCGCCGATCTTCCTCCATTAATGTCATCATCTGTCTTGCAATGGAGCAGGCCATCTTTTGATCAATCTCCCCTTCCAAAAAGATCCTGCGCTGGGATAACAACCTGGTCTCTACGGGCATCGTATTGATTCCGTTTGAAGATTTTACCTGTACATACATCTTTTATCACCTCATATTCCCTCTTTTTCAGCAATCTGCCTATAAAAAAGGAGACCGCTGTCTATACCGACAACGGTCTGTCTTTGCATTTCTCCTAACTTTTATGAATTTTATTCTACATAATCCACGGTGTGATCCAGCAGTTCCAGCGGGAACAGCTTGGTGATAATCTTATCACAATCCTGCTGGCTTACCGGGTTGGCGTGGGCAGTCATATTACGAATATCCTTGGCCTCGATCAAATCCATCAGATATACCTTCCACTCCTGCTCCGTTGCCCGGGTACGGGCCAGGAACCGATCGCGGTTCTCCTCTTTGGCCTGCTTTTCGCTATCCCCTTCCGGAATATCAAACATGGCCTGCATGGCTGTGGTAAAGGTGCCAATGGTGGACTTACTAAAGACAATTCTCTGCTGGGGTGTTCCGCTTTCAGGCGTATTGGCACGCACCTTATTCACCCAGATCTCCGGATCCTGGTACAAAGGCAAATGCTTCTCCGTCAGCATACGCTCCACCGCCTTACACAGCAGTATGGTCACCGGTGCAAAATCCAGATGCACCGTGCGGGAGAACATCTGAATCTTGCCGAACAGATCCCGCAGATACATGGCCACGATCACGCTATTGTAATAGCCTCGGCCCAGGGCTTTCAAACGGTCCACATCCACGCCCTGATTCATCAGGAAGGCCTGACCTTCGCCCTGCACCCACTGTTCCAAGGATACATCCGACTTCTCCACGCCCTTTTCCAGGTTCTCGCAGTATACATCCGTATCAAACTTGGCCATTTCATCCACCTGTTCATCCACATCCTCGCTGGGACGCAGCTCCAGACGGGGCAGCACTTCAATCAGTTCTTCCACTTCCGCTGCCTGGAATCGTTTCTTCTTGGCCAACTCCACCAAGCCCTGAACGGAGTTGGAGATCTGATCAATCTTCAGATTGTTGATCTGCACATTGTTCTGGGTGCCGATATTGGTGGCCCCTGTGGCTACAAAAGTGGTGTCTCCCGCACTGCTAAACTGGTTCCCCATCAGCTTACGCAGACGCTCGATTTCATCCATGGACATATCCCGCATGAAATCATAAATATCCTTCTTTTTCTGCTCAATGCTCTCCACTTCCTGCACCGTCAACTCATGCACCTCGATGCTGGAAAAACGCTCCAGATACAGGTCACTGGTAAAGGCATAGGCAACGCCCTTTCCATTCACTTTATGCACAAAGTCTCGGGCCTGTAGAATCTCCAGGGCCATGCCAAAGTTTTTGTCGCTGATGTCCGGACGCTTACGAGTCACCATATCCTGCAGCTTTTTGTGGGACATGGACTCGGCGCCCTTAATAATACGCTGTGCCAGCGTCTTACCCACATACTTGACTGCGATATTGTCCGCAATATCCTGGAAAATCTGCTTTTCAATGGCATTTTCCTTAGAAGTATCCAGGGTATCATTGGCCATATACTCCTGGCTCTTATAGATGGCAATGTACACATCTGACGGATAAATACAGTCCCGCTTCACTCGGCGGCGGCTGAGAATATCCAGCGTACGATTCCCCAGCAGGCAAGAATAAAAGGCATGACCATTGGTATACTTCCACAAATATTCCACCGCCTCCGGACAGTAATGAATCTGTCCATCGTTCAGTGCTCGTTTCTGGCACATCAATGCGGTAAAGTCCTCATAACACAGGTTACCGATCTTAATCGCTGTGGAACAACGGCTCAAGATCTCGTTCCAGGAGTCATTCCCCTGCTTAATGCTTACCGCCTCCAGCAGGTAGTTAGACCCGGAGAATACAAACCGGATGCTGCTGGCCGCATTGGGCACCTCACCCATGGTTCGCAGGAAGGTCATGTGCTTGGGATCCACATTAGGAGAAGATACCACCTTCTCAAAATTATCCCACAGGAAGAACAATACCACCCCGGCCCGCTTCAGACCATTGGAAATAATGGAAAACAATTCCACCACATTGCTGGATACAATACCATTTTCTGCCACGATCTCCAGCTGCTGACGACGATGGATGGCATCCTGCACACTATTATAAATACAGGTAAAATCCCGAT
>JAFUJY010000190.1 GCA_017467985.1 Bacillota bacterium | reverse complement strand
TACATCTGCCCCCCTAGAACTGCCAAAACATAACAAATGCCCGACTCTTCATCAGAGCCGGGCGCTGGCTTCACCCATAATAAAATGCATATTTTTCCATTGCATCCATTAGAGCCTTAACATTCTCCAGGGGCACTCCGGGATATAGGCCATAAACCATAGTGAGGCCTCCTTCTCGGCTTCCCAACTGGCGAACTTCCTTCAAAATCAGCTCATCCACTTCCTTAGGCGTGCCGAAAGGTGTGATCAATTGACGGTCTATATCCAGGTCGATGCAGACTTTACCTTTCAGATTGTCTTTGATCCAATCAATGCCATTTACCAGATCCTGCAGGTTCAGCACATTCATATCACATTCCATCAACGCGGGGATCAGACTTCGAATGTCTCCGTCTGAATGCATATGTACCAAACATCCACCTTTTTTAATGGGAGCCACCAACTTGTGATAACAGGGTATAATGTATTTTCGGAAATTATCCGGTGAAAGCATGGGTCCCACCTGCATCCCCAGGTCTTCCGGAATGGCAATCAGATCGGCCCCCAGTTCCACATAACGCTGAATGATCCCCAGGTTAAACTCTGTGATCTTCTCCAGCAGTTCCTCCAAAAGGGGCTCTTCATCTTCCATGTCAAACAGGACATTTTCGTAGCCTCGGATATCACACACCTGTAAAAAAGTATGTCCGTGACGCAGACCGCGCTGTACAAATCCTCCATTTTTATGGGCTTGCTCGATGCTTCTCTGTTCAGCGGCCCAATCCACAGGACCGATACCCATACATTTTTCCGGATCAGGAATGGGATAATTCTTAAAATCAGACCAATCTTGCAGCGGATGGCCGGTCACTGTGCCGGTAATTCCTTCCATCGTTGTCTCCCAGACACATCCCCAGTCATCTTTATAAGGTTGCCCTTTTCTGGCTACCAGATGATGCTGAGGAACGAACTCTCCCTCAGGACGCTGAAAATCAGGGAACAGGAAGGGATGACTTTCCATCAGCTCAAACAAAGCCTCCTGGGGATATGTATGCCAACAGGCTCCATTAATGGCAAAACGCATGGGAATAAAGTCCGGCTTTTCAAAAAGGATGGATCTGCGCTGAGCTTCGCCATACTGCTGTGACGTCAATTTCATCATTTCACCCTCTTTTGAAGTCTTATAATTCACTTAGAACTTTTCTAGCAAAAGCAAGACCCTTGGTCACACCTTCGATGCAATCCTCGGCACCTTCAAACTCCAGCACCAAAAATCCATCGTAGCCCGCATTCTTAATAATCCGCAGGCACTGCTTCACCGGAACCTCACCTTCACCCAAAATGGTTCCGCAGAAATAGTTGCCGCCCCGGGTGGGTGCATTACAGCCATCCACCTTCTCCGGACGCACCCGCATGTCCTTGAGATGCACATGCACTGCGTAGGGAGCCACACGAGACACCGCCGTTACCGGATTCTCATCGGCGCAGACAAAATTACCGATATCCACCAACAAACCATAATTATCATGGGCTACCGCATTACACAGACGCTCCACACGATCGCTGTCCTGGGCAATATAACCATGATTCTCGGTACAGGTCTTGATCCCCACAGTCTCGGCATACTCCGTCACCTTACGGGCATTTTCTGCAATAAAGGGCAGCATGCGGTCAAAACTGCGGCCGTTTCCGGTTTTGCTCAGCTTATAGCACACATCATGGCGCATCACCGCAGCACCCAAGATCTTGGCCACATCCACCTGGCCTTTCAGCCGTTCCACTTCGGCCTCCATCACAGCCGGATCATCGTTGTACAAATTGGCGCCGATGGCATAAGAACAAATGGGTAGGCCAAGTCGATCCGCTTCCTCACGAATGGCCATGGCATTGGCCTTCTGCACTTCCAGGTCCGGACCACCTGCAATGTCGATAAATTCAATCCCGTCAAATCCCAGTTCTTTGGCCTTGGCAACACAATCCAGCTGGGTCATCTTGCCCTGGGAAACATACTGCTGAAAAGAATAGGAGCTTACTGCGATTTTCATTCAATCACCACCTCATGTCCTGTTCTGGCGGATTCATAAATGGCATCCAGAATCTTCATAACCACCAGACCGTCCTCGGCCTTAGCCCGGCACTCGGTACCATTGGCAACACAATCCACAAAATGAGCCATTTCCAGGTCAAACATATTGCCGCTCTTCTTATAATTGTCAGTCTTGATGTCGATATCTGCCAGGAAATCATTATATTCACTGTAAATCTTCACGCCCTTGGACAGATCCAGACCACCCTTGGTGCCGTACAGAATCTTGTTGCCGCTGCTCTCCCCATTCAGGCTGTAAGAAGTCTCCAGATGGGTCACCGCACCGTTGTCGTAGCGAATCAGCGCACTGCCGAAATCCTCAACGGTACAAACGTCCTTTTCGCTGGCGCCCTTGGGCATCCAGCCCACATTGGTCTGCAGGTGATCCCGCTTGCCCAGCTTGTCAAAAGTTACGGCATACACACTCACCGGCTTGGGGCTTCCCATCAAGTAACGGGTCAGGTCGATGACATGCACGCCCAGGTCGATCACCGGGCCGCCGCCGGACAGTTCCTTATTGGCAAACCAGCCGCCGGGATTGCCGTGACGGCGCACATACTGGGCCTTGGAAAAATAAATCTCACCCAGATAATCTTTGTCAATAAAGTCCTTGGCGATCTTGGCTTCATCACCAAAACGCAGTACAAAGCCGATCATCAGCAACTTGTTGTTCTTCTTGGCTGCTTCGATCATCTCTTCTGCTTCCTGTGCATTGTAAGCCATGGGCTTTTCGCACAATACATGCAGACCCGCATTCAAAGCCTTGATACTGCAGGATGCATGATTACAGTTCCAAACGCACACGTCTGCAGCATCCAGTTCCGGACACTCTGCCAGCATGGTATCCACATCGGTATAACGACGCTCGATTCCAAATTTATCCGCAGTCTCCTGCAGTCTTTCCGGGTTAATATCGCAAATGGCGTAGATTTCAGCGCCCTCCACCCGGCTGTAGCTGTCCAAATGGGTATTGGCAATATTACCCGCGCCAATCAGGCCAATTTTAATCTTTTTCATGGTGTTAGCCCTCCATCGTCTTCTTTAAAAATTCCACTGCAGTTCGGATATCCTTTTCAGGATCCGCACCCACTTCACGCTCAATGGTCAGGAACCCACGATAACCGATGTCTTCCAGCGCCTTCAGGTAGTTGGGGAAGTCCACACTTCCGGTACCCAGGGGCACTTCTTCATAATACTTCTGCTTCAGCACTTCCTCCGGAATTGGATGCACTGCACGATACAAATACTCCGGATTGCCGTCCAGCAGCTTGTTGCCGTCCTTGGCATGGGTATGTACGATGTATTTCTGCAGATTATACACTGCCTGTACCGGGTCATCACCGGTGACCATACGCAGATTAGCCGGGTCCAGATTGACCGCAACGCCGGTGGAACCCAGGCTGTCCAGGAAACTCTTCAGCACTGCAGAGGTCTCGGGACCGGTCTCAATGGCAAAATGAGCACCGATACTGTCCGCATAATTAGCCAGTTCAAAGCACGCCTCCTGCATGATCTTATAACGATCATGATTGGGATCGGCCGGAACCACGCCTATGTGGGTGGTCACGATATCCGTCTCCAGATCCTTGGCCAGGTCAATGATCCGCTTGGACTTCTCAATCAGCTGAGGATTCAATTCTTTATTACCAAAGCCTCGGCCCAGGTCACCGCATAGTGCGGAAAATACCATGCCCTGGCTCTTGATTTCATCCAGCAAAGCCTTTCTGGCTGCCGTATTCAGATTCTCAGGGCTGTTCTCCCCCTGGGTTGCGTACATCTGAATACCCTTGGCCCCAATGGCCGCCGCCTTTTTAATTGCCGTACTTCTGTCAGTCCGGAAGGACTCCAGCATAACACCTATCGGAAAATTATACATTTCGCGCACCTCCATATTGATAAATAGTTAATTTTATTTTATAATGAGAACCAGGATATTGCAACCCTTTATATTGATATATTTTAACACAATATTGCTATTTTTAGAAAGGAGGTCCCGCCAGATGCCCCAATATTATCACGAAACCCACATCATGGACGATGAGCTGATGCCCTTTATTTTCCACACGGATACCATCAATCCCGCTCAGCCCACCACCGCCAACTGGCACGAAAATATTGAGCTTCTATGCTGCCTCTCCGGCGAAGGGACACTGCGCTGCGGCACCGAGACCTTCCCCATTTGTAAGGGCAGCATCATGGTCATCGCCCCCAATATCATTCATCTGATTACATCCGAAACCACCGTTGTTTATCACTGCCTCATTGTGGAGAACCGTTTCTGCGAAGCCAACGGCATCCCTGTGTCCGGCCTGCACTTTCCCCATTTGGTTCAGGATCCTGCCCTGTATGATTTTTTCCTTAAAACCGCTGATATTCTACTGGCAAAGGACCAGCCTTACCAGGCGGCCGATGCCCGCAGCCACATTCTGTCGCTGTTGGTGCAGTTATGTCGCTGCTATGCTTCTTCCACCGATTCCACCCATACCCCCCACGACCGGATGGCTGCGGAGCGCATCAAAACAGTTTTGTCCTACATTCGCCAGCATCTTGCCCAGCCCATGACTCTGGAGCAGCTGGCCCAGAGCATCAATTTAAGCAAATATCACTTCTCCCGGGAGTTCAAACTCTACACCGGACAAAGCGTTTTTGACTACATCAACCTGGTACGCTGCCAGCAGGCCCAGCGACTGCTCTACGACGGCGCCACCGTAAGGGAGGCCGCCGAAGAGTGCGGCTACGAAAATTTGTCTTATTTTTCCCGGACATTTCGTCGATACATGGGAGTACTGCCATCGGTGTATTTGAAAAAATAGCGCGGATTCTTTTCATTCTTTTCATCATTCTTTTCATTCTTTTCAAAAGTGTTGACAAGAATGAAAAGAATGAGTATAATATGAAAAGAATAACTTTGTAATAGGAGGATCTGCAATGACTTTTCACGAAAATGAGTATATAGAATTAAAAGAAATTGTCGTCGAGGACATCAAACAAGAAGTAATCGCTTTCGCCAATTGTAATGGTGGAAAGCTCTATATAGGTATTGCTGATAACGGCGAAGTTATCGGTATTGATAATGCAGACGAGACAATACAGCAGATCAGCAATATGGTCCGCAACACAATCAAACCTGATATTACTATGTTTCTCCATTATGAATCCCTTGATATTGATGGAAAAGCAGTTGTTATGGTGGATATTCAGCGTGGTACAAACAGACCGTATTATTTAGCCAAAAAAGGGCTGCGCCCAGAAGGTATCTATGTTCGCCAAGGAACTTCTTCGGTACCGGCAACCGATTCTTTTATCCGCCAGATGATCAAAGACACCGATGGTGACAGTTTTGAAGAAATGAGGTCTTTGTACCAAGAATTGACTTTTATTGCAACAGAAAAAGAGTTTTCTTCCCGCAATATTCCTTTTGCACAACCACAAAAACAAACCTTAAAACTACTGACCACGGATGGTGTGTACACAAACCTCGGTCTACTCCTATCTGACCAATGTGTGCATACAATAAAAGTTGCCCTCTTCCAGGGCACGGATCAAAGTCTATTTAAAGATCGGCGGGAATTCACAGGTTCGCTTATGCAGCAAATGAACGAAGTCTATGATTATGTGGATTTCCGCAATCAAACCCAGGCCACTTTTGATAAGCTCCGTCGTATCGATACAAGAGATTATCCTGAGGTTGCCGTACGTGAAGCACTTTTGAACTTACTTGTTCACCGTGATTACGCCTTTCGTTCCAGTGCCTTTATCAGCATTTATTCCAACAGAATTGAATTTGTATCCATTGGAGGACTTCTGCCCGGCATCGAACTGGATGATATCATGATGGGCGTATCAGTTTGCAGAAACCCTAATCTGGCTAATGTATTTTATCGTTTGGAGCTGATTGAAGCCTATGGAACCGGTATACAAAAAATAATGAATGCTTATAAAGACCAAAACTGTACACCCAAGATCGAAACCACCAACAACGCATTCAAGATCATTCTGCCCAATATTAACTACGTTCCCACAGAAACAGTTACTCCCGTTGCAAAGCCCACAACCAATAAATCGGCCGATTCAAACGAGCAAATCATTTTTGACTACCTGGCAGAAAGTCACACCATCACTCGTGCTGATGTGGAAGAAATGCTGGGAGTCGGTACTGCAACTGCTTATCGTATTTTGAAACGCATGCTTGAAAATGGTATATTGGTACAGTCCGGAAACGGAAAGAACACGAAATATTATCTTGCAAATCCGTAAAACTCATGGGTATATAAACCAAATCGGCCCCGTCGGGAAACTTCCCGATGGGGCCTTACTTATTTCATCATTCAAACACATCATGTCCATACACTTCATTGGCTACTTTTATCGCCTCGTCCCGTTCCGCCGCAGGAGCCGATATATACACGCCACCGTGCTCTGGTGTCACATGGATCAGCACCTTGCTAAATAGCCCTGTAAAATCAATCTGATCCATATATGCTGCTCCAACAATATCCTCCGAATTGTTCCAAGGCTTCTTCGACGTAAATGACACTTGATACCCTCGACTTTCCGGCGCCTTGTTAAAACCAACGGAGCCTTTGAACACATTGTTCCGCAGTAAATAACAGTAATAAATCCCCTTGATCTCCACCTTCTGCACTTCTTTATACCCGTCATTCCCAATTTCCCAGGCCATGCCCTCCATCGTTCTGGAAACCGGAACCGGCAAGGGGATAATTAGACTGAGAACTAAGATAGTTACAATAATGGTGATGATTTTTTTGAATTTAGAACTCTGTTTCTTTTCCATGTCACAACCTCCCTCTTAAGTAATTTATACTCTTATTTTCTCTTCCCCACTTCTTTTACTCTTACTATGGTCGCCGCCCGCGTCTCTGCAAGCTCCCTTCGGATCACCCATACCGCAATGGTCAAACAGTAAAATAGTGCGGATATCAGCCCCAGACAAAGCATATCAATTAATGCTCCATCATAACGACCACTACCAACCGCCCATACCACAAGAAAACTCACCGTACTGATCAACGACAATATCGTGCATACAATGGTTAGCTTTTTTAATCCCTCGAACATCTTCTACCCCTCCTGCTAAAATAGTTGTTATTACTATTATTCGACACTTGGCGACGATTTCCTTTTTTCAGTATATAAAATCGAGGATAATGTACTGTGATGCAGTATAAAATCGCCCAAACTCTATGACACCACCATACAAAATCGCCCAAAATATACTGCGGCACAGTACATTATCCTCAAAACACTATGACCGCCTGGGAGTCCCACCCCCCAGGCGGTCATTTTTATGCCTTTACCATCACAAAACACTTGCCCACAGGCAGTGCTTCCCCTTCTTTTATTTCATTGAGCTCCATAATGCGGTCCGCGGTGGTGTTAAATTCCTTAGCGATGCTCCACAACGAGTCGCCGGGCTGCACGATGTACAGCGCCATGGAAGGAATCTTTGCCAGTTCTTCAGCTTCCATCGCAGCCAGGCTCACATCCTGCAGAACCTCTGCCTCCTGAACTTTGCCTGCCACGATTTCCAGTTGGCACTGGACATTGGCCCGCATGCGGCCAGCACCTTGCCAGTTGGCGGAGGCCTCTTGTACCAGTACCCGAGCCCGCAGCTGGGTATCCTCATCCATTCCCAGGTTCATACTGTGCTGGAAGGGCATCTGCCCGGAAAAGGCACACACACCGCCGCTTTCCTCGCTGGCCTGGAAATACACGCCCATGTGCAGTACCCCTTCCACCTGCAGGATTCCTTTTTCCAGCATCACATCATCCACATGGGGGATGGCTGTGACATAGAAGACCCGGATGGGATCTGGCAGGTTCTCTGGGATCTCCAACTCTCCATCGGTGCGAAAGCCCACACATTCCATGCGCAGCGGTCCGCTGATATTGACCGTCTGTGCCTCCCTCTGGGTACGGTGGGAGGGCATATACAGGTCGCGGATCCACTTTTCCTCCCGTTCTTCATATACCCGCACCATGCAGTCGCACAGGGTCTCGGTTACGAAGAGGCGCAGCTCCCCGTCCTGATCCGCCCCTACTCGCACAAAGGGTTTCTCCGGCTGCAGTACCAGTTCATATTGCATACCCGGACTGATTCCCACACCATCCAGCATACCGCTGAAGGGGATTCGCTCTTTTAAATGCTGTACGCCTGCGTCATTTTCCTCGGTGGTGTACAAAATCGACACTTCCAGTTCCCCCCGTACCATGGCCTGATCAGTTAGAAGCTGTACTTCTTTGCTGCACAAAAAGGCATCCCACCACAACAATTCGCTGATATTGCCCATGCGCTCCGGGATCTTGATTTCTTCCTTAACGATCAGTTTTTCCCGGCATTCTGCCACTTTTCGGGATACATTACGTACCGTCTCCAACACCTGCAGGTCGTCATCCCCGGTTACGCCGCTGACCACAGGCACCTTCTGGTTCCACATGATTTCTGCCGTTAACTCCACCATGGCAGACAGGTTTAATTTGCGGGTACTGCGCAGGATCATCCGCAGATCTTCCACATTGTAGGAAAATGTGCAGGCGGGAACGGTAGTGTCCTGGGGGCACTCTGTTTCAAAGACCGCCTCCAAAGGAATCTGCGACCGCATGCTATGTACCGTCCAGGGCGTGCCCTCCGCCAAATATAAAATATCCACCCAGATTTTGCCGCTGACCATCAAACGGCCATTTTCCAGCACGCTGTTTTCGATACAAGGGGACAGTTCTGCCTGGAAAACCCGGGCCATGTCCGGTTTGCCGTCTCCCAGCAAAATATCCTCCTTTACGGCGATCCGCGTCCGGAGGGATTCCATATTTTCCGCCCCATTCCATTCTTCTTTTATCTGTTCCAATACCATGTTCTCTCTCCTTTTTACGAATTTGCATCCTTCAGTCGAAACTGAATCTCTGCGCCGGTGTCCTTGGTTTTCAGCACCATGTACGGATACGACATACTCTGGCTCACCACTTCTCCTGCCTTGGGCGCAATCAAGTGAGCCTCCACAATGATGCGGCTGCCCATGTCTTTGACCGCCGCAATCTGGATACTGTAGCCCCCGGTGGGCCGCTCCCCAAAACCAAAGGCAATAT
>JAFUJY010000189.1 GCA_017467985.1 Bacillota bacterium | reverse complement strand
TCTATCATAGCTTTGCAAGTTTGTCAACAACTTTTTTCATTTTTTTGAAAAAACTTTTTGACCGGCCCGCTCTGCAGTTCCCTGCTCGCGAGCACGAGCGTTATAATACCACAAAAACCCACATCTTGTCAACACTTTTTTCAACTTTTTAAAAGTTTTTTCTGCAAATAATTTCACCTAAGTACAAAGGTGCCGAGATATTTCCGGTGGAATGACTGCGAACGACAAGACTTTTTACATGATTACCAGCCTCACTATATTCCCTATCATATACGGTGTAATCAAACGCCAACGTGGTCCATTGATCGGGAGTTGTTACTATATTATATATGTTCCTTTTCAGATCCATCACCCCATGTTCTTCACTGGAACAAGGCGTCAGCTCAATTTGCATCCAGCGAGATACCGTGTCGTAAATCTTCATTTGAATATGATAATGACAACCGTAGTCCTCCGGACCGATGGGCCCTATAAGCGTATCATTTTGATAGATTACGCCATCATCATCCCACAGCCAGCTATTAACATAGAATTCCTCTTGATTGAACTTGATACAGGTGTCAATTTTACATATCTTTAATGCAGCTTCTCCATCCGGCGCACAGCCTATTTCATATTGAACTCTGTCCCCATAGGCCTGGTTCGGAATGACACGGGTGGTGCAAACCTCCCCTTTATTTTCCCTTGGCAGTTGCTCCCTAATGCAAACTTCCTTCTGATAACACCTTCCCAGCTTTTGTCCATTTGCGCCCTGCAAATCCGCCGGAATATAAACAGAATACTTCTTTCCCGGTTCCGCAGGAGCAAAATACCATTGTGTCCTGCCGTATTGAGAAGACCAATTCCCTTTCTGTAAAATCCCAGCTTCATTTCTAATCTGCACCTTTTCTATTTGTTCTGCAGGAATCGGCCCCGTAAACTTCACACAGGGTTCATTGGAAATATAAGCAACTTTCACCGGTGCTCCCTTCAGATAATAATCTGTCAGATCAAAAAGGACGTTATAGGCATCCACACCGTAGTGCATGTCCGTCCCCCGACCCAGGGTATGACCTATATCAAGCTCCAGATACATTGAAGGTACATCGTAGATGCGACACAAATTCACCATCTGATTACTGGCTTCATAGCCGGATTTGTCGCCGACATTGGCAGTAACATAGGTGGGCGCATGTCCTGCGGTAATAAAATTATCTGCACCACCACAGCTGGCATAGATAAATTGGGCATTGGAAGCAATCTTTTCTCCCTGCCAAGTCAGCCAGGGCTGTGCATCCTCTTTCCCTTCCCCATGATGTCCCGGAAAATATCGTGCCGGCGGCAGCGTTTCCGGATTCTTCTCTCCCAGGAAGGTCATCCAGCCGCCCTTTGAATTACCATACACACCAACCGCACCCAAATCAAAACTATATTTTTCCTCCGACAGCACCAAATAACGAATGTATCGCATGGCCGCACCATTGATTCTTTTATCATTATAAAATTGAATAGAATAGGTTACGTCGTCACCGGTCACACAGCCCGCCGTAGCATGTCCGTTGAAAAAACCATAGTGATCCTGGCGAGCCATGGGACCATAGCCATAATCAAAAGTACCCCCTGCATACCCTCGGAACAAAAATCCATTCAACTGAGGTCGATCTGCCGTCGCTGTCCCCACAGCCAAGTTCTCCGTAGAGCAGGCCAGGCACATAACAGGCACCGGCTGTTTAGGCTTCACCGGATAAATAATGTGCATGTACAAATTCAAATCCAGCGGAGAACCGTCCGGCTTTACACAATCCTCAATACTTTTCGCCCAGGTATCCTTGATCTGCCGACGAACTCCGTCCCGGCACACAATCTCCTGTTCTCCGAAAATTCCACGAAAGTCCACATTCCACACTTCCACGATTTTTTCCAACGTTCCGTCCACGCCATGTTTGTCAATGGACCAGTACACATGGTTGAGGGACACATCATACCCCGCCGGAACCACAAAGTTTTCCACATAATCCCCACAGGGAAACTGCTTTTCCCCCTCAAAGAACTCTCCTTGAACCACATGTTTGCGCAGTCCTTGCAGCGACCAGTCCAGGGCGGGACTCACTGCTGCCGGATGATGCAGATAATCCAGCACCACTACAATATACCCCCGCGCCAGTATGGAGCCAATAATCACCTCATCCGACTCCGTCCCCACCCGCTCCATACAGGTGTTGGTTACATACAAAATCACAGGTGTTCCGTTACACCCTATTTTTATGTCCGCTTCATCTCCATTATACAGCACCTGCACTTCCACAGGAATTCCAATATATCCATCATTTTCAATACGCATCGTTTTTATCCCTTTTTCTTTTAGATATATCACATCAATTACTCCTTGTCAATCATTTTTCTTGTGTCATCCCATGCGATATGATATACTATATATAATAGGAAAGAACAAGGAGGTTTTACACATGTCCGATTTATTAGCCCCCATTCATCGTTTAAAAGAGAACATTCAGCAGGTCTTTGTGGGAAAAGATGATGCTGTTGATTTGATACTGACCGCCCTTATTTGCGGAGGTCACGTATTGATCGAAGATGTACCCGGCCTGGGTAAAACCACTTTGGTGTCTTCCCTGGCCAAGTCCCTGGGATGCAGTTTTGCCAGGATCCAGTTCACCCCCGATGTTATGCCTGCAGATGTGACCGGTTATACTCTTTTTAACATGGCCACCGGTGAAAAAGAGGTGCATATGGGTGCCGTCATGCATCAAATCATTCTGGCTGATGAAATCAACCGTACCGGTCCAAAGACCCAGTCCAGTCTATTAGAGGCCATGCAGGAGCGACAAGTCACCATCGATGGCGCAACTTACCCGCTGCCTTCACCTTTTATGGTATTGGCCACCCAAAATCCTTCTGAGCTGGCAGGTACCTTCCCGCTGCCCGAGGCCCAGCTGGACCGTTTCCTCATGCGCATTTCTTTGGGCTACCCTTCCCGAGCTGAAGAACGTCAGATTCTGGAACGGGGCATGCAGCAGATGGAACCTAAAAAACTAAACAGCGTGGTTACTGCCGAAGAACTTTTTGCCATTCAGGAAGAATACCATAAAGTACGCTGCACTCAGCCCATTTTGGATTATATTATCAATATTGCCGAAGCCACTCGACATAACGACCAGATTGCCCTGGGCATCAGCCCCCGAGGCAGTTTGGCCCTGCTGAACGCCTCCAGAGCCTACGCCCTGCTGCAAGGCCGGGATTTTGTGCAGCCGGATGATGTCCAGAAGATGACTGAACCGGTATTGCTTCACCGTATCCAGCTGAAATCCCAGGCTGTATTTAAGCAGCAGACCCCGCTCATGGTTCTGCGTTCAATTATTCGGGATCTGCGTGTCCCAGCTATTTCCTAAGCTATGAAAGTCTTTCGCGTATTTTACTATACCCTGATGTTTGCCGCCTGGTTTTACGGTCAGTACAGCGGCAGCCGCATCGCTTTTTTGCTCTTTTTAATCCAGCTTTTTGTACTGCTGACGGCACTGTGTCTGAATCTGTGGACTATTTTTTCCTTTGCCTATGTCCAGACATTAAGCTCCACGGAGGCGCAAAAGGGACAGACGGTGACTCTCCATCTGGGTATCTATAACGACAAACCCTTTCCATTTACCCACATGAAGGTGCATATCGAGGCTCCCGCCCCGGAGGATTGTCGTGATTTGATCATTAATCTGGCTCCTCAGAAAAACGCCACCTTTGATTTTAACCTTTCTCTGCCCTATCGCGGCGAATTTATGATTGGTATGACCCGACTGGATATCCAGGATCTGTTCGGGCTATTTCCTATGCACATTGATATGCGCTGGCTTTCTTATTACCATCAGCAGCGCCTATTGGTGTACCCTCAGCTGTTGGATTTCACCCTGCCGCCCTCAGCCCAGCGCAGTTCTGCTGGACAAAGCGGCCCCGCCGCCCTTTTTACATCCGGCCAGGACGAGTTTTCCCATCTGCGGCCCTGGGTGGCCGGGGACAATGCTTCCCGCATCCACTGGAAGGCTTCTATTAAAACCCGCAGCCTTTCCACTCGTCAATACCAGGACCCCACCGGGGAAAACTGCCTGATATTTATCGATACCCAGACGATACAGGAAAATAGTATTGTAACCGCAGATCGTATGACTGAGTGTGCCACTGCATTACTGCACGCTCACCTGGTTCAAAAGGATTGTGCCAGATTGTGCTGCGGTGATGCCCTCTATCTTGAGGTTAAAGCGGCCTTCTCGCTGGCTGATTTTCCCGTGCGGCACCAGTGGCTGGCCCTCTTGCCCTTCCGTATGAAGAATGCAGAAGAGGGTGCCCAGCGCCTGCTGCAGCTGGCAACACTGGATCTGCCCGATCATATTTATCTGATTGGTTCAAGGTTTTCCCCTGAGTTGGCGCAGGCTTTGGCTCAACTGCCGGTTTCCGCCCACTATTGGCTGGCTGATCCCCTGGATGAGCAGCGCGCCTTTGTCGCCGATCCTGTACAATTGGCTTCCTTCCACGAAAAAAATCTGCTGTTCTTCTTACAGCGACAATTGGGAGGTGACGAGCAGTGAATTTTAAAAAACTGGGATTGTTTTTGCTGGATACTCTATGTGTTCTCCTCTTTTCCCTGGCTAGTGCATTGATTTTGCTGCCCGCTTTGGGGCACGAGGCCACCTTGGGTACGATCTTTTTCATCATTTTCTTTATCCTTCTCTGGTTCAGTACGGGGTTTATCCGCCTTTGGCTCCCCTTCGCCCTGGCAGCCATTCTGTTTTTGATCTGGTTCCTCTCCGCCCCCGGCGACGATTTTTCTTCCTATATAATAGGATATTTTTCCTGGACTTTTTCCGGCATGGGTGAACATGCAGTATATGCCACTGATTTTCATCGTCATCTTACCTGGACGTTGATTCTGCTGCCGGTAGTGCTGGTTTACTCTGCCACCCTGCACAAGTTCTTTTCCCTATGGCTGCTGAGTCTGGTCACCGTGGCCTTGCTGGGGGCACAAGCCTCTTTGAACTCTCAGGAACTGCTGCTGCCCTTCTTGATTTTGTGCGGCGTCATGATTATTTGCCTGCCCAGAACTCGATTGCGCACAGAAGGGCGTTTGCGAGCCCAGCTCCTGGCGGCCCTTTTTGCCCTGCCCATCTTGCTGTGCAGTTTGTGGGTGGGTCCGGAAAAGGATGGGGAATGGACTTCTAAAACCGTCCAGAATTTGGTTCACGACACCCAGGACCTTTATGAATATTATCTGGGAGATCTGCCCCAGTTGAACATCCGCTCCATGCGGGACAGCTCCTGGATGCCCCAGGGCGATACCCTTGGGGGTGATGTGGAACTGAATACGGATACTCTTATGACCATCTATAACACCCGCCTTCCCTTTTTGCTGCGGGGCGAGGTGCTGGATCACTACACCGGTCATGCCTGGCAGGACACTGGCGAAGAAAATTACGGCAACTTCCGGTTGGATAGTGGTTTTTGGCGCAGTCAACGCCAGCAGGCTCTGGAACTGCAGACCGATAGTTCTCTGCTTCGTTACTTGACCCATAATGCGGATGTGACCATCCGCAATCGGCAGGGTTCCCGCACGGTATATCTGCCCTACGGTACCAGCGACCTTACTTCCCGCCACAATACATTTTATTTTAATCTCCAGGGCGAGACTGCTATTAACACCGCCTCCCCCTATTCTTATTCCTATGATGTACTGGCCACCTATTGGAGTCTTTATGATGGGGACTTTGACCGCTACATGCTGCAGTTGGAAGAACTGTCCGACAGCAAAAACGACGACCTCTTTGCTGAAGCGGCTCGTCTTTGCCTGCAGGTCCCCGAGACCATGCCCGATTGGGTGCTTCAGCTATGCGATGAAATTGTGGCCGAGGCCAATACCCCCTACGAAAAAGTGATCGCCTTACGCAATTATCTGGCTCAAAATTGTGAATATACTCTGACTCCCGGCCTACCCGATGAGGACATGGACTTTGTGGCATATTTTCTTCAGACGCAAAAGGGGTATTGTGTTTATTATGCCACGGCCCTGACCATGATGTGCCGATTGGAAGGGATCCCTGCTCGTTATGTCACCGGGTACGGTATGATCCAGGAGGAGGGCAGCGCCGCTACCCAATTCACCGTCACCGAAGCCACCGGC
>JAFUJY010000188.1 GCA_017467985.1 Bacillota bacterium | reverse complement strand
GGATCGGAGAAAGAGCCCACGTGACCGGTGGTGACCCAGGTCTGGGGGTTCATGATGATGGCTGCATCCAGACCCACATTATAGTCAGATTCCTGCACGAACTTCTTCAGCCATGCCTTCTTGACGTTGTTCTTGAATTCCACACCCAGAGGGCCGTAGTCCCAGGAGTTGGCCAGACCGCCGTAAACTTCCGAGCCGGCATAGACATAGCCTCTGTTTTTGCAGAGATTAACGATCATATCCAGTGTCTTTTCGCTGTTTTTCATGTATATTTCCTCCAGAATCGGATTATTTTCCTAATAAATCATTATACTGAAATCCGGGCCGTAAATCAAGAGGTATTTACGGTTTCAGCGCTTCCAGAATCTGCGATTTTGTTTATTTTTATGTCTGCAATCATTGGTTTATATAATCCATGATCGTATTAACGGGAATGGAATACACAAGACCGTAAACCACATTGCCTTGACTGTCTTTTGTTCTAAAGGATGTTATCCCTATCAAATTACCTTTGTTATCCAGTAATGCTCCCCTTATCTTCAACGATGGTAGCCGTAGCAACATCGTCTTTTATTTTATAATGTCCACTGAGTAACACCGCACATTCTATACCGTCTGTCTGTGAATCAAACTCCGACTTATCAAATATATCAATATTTTTGCTTATTGAGAACAGGCAAACGGCAATACTGATAATCTTTTTCATTCTATGACCATCCGACCCTATTCGGTTTTCTCATAAGTAAGCACGATTGTATCATATTGAAAACCAAATACTTCGTCCGTTAACACTTTCAATATAGCCTTATTGCGTTCAATCTTATATGAAAATGACAGTATGCCGGTCCCTCCCATTGCATCGTTGTAGAAATCGAAATCCTCTGGGTAATCATCGACTCTGAAAAAGACAAGTTTTTTATTCAAAAACCATTGACAGAAAATATCAATTTTTTCTTCTTTCACGGTAATAGTGCCAAAACCACAATCTCTTCCATCCAAAATAGTAAACTCTATTTGGGGATCCTTAGATGTCCATGTTACATTCGTAAAATCCTCACCATATTTTCCAGCCTTACACGCAGAAAGCGTGGAAATCAACAAGGACAAAACGATAATTAAACTGAATCGCTTCTTCATATATTAACCCACTATATATCCAATAATAATATTTCCACCCGTAAATGCTTTGTCAAATTTATCTATCGGATAGACCGCATTTCTATCGTTATACATAATGTGTGGGATCAGAACCGAACGCACCAATTACTAACGAACCGCTCCGAACATCGAAATCATAAATAATATCGGTAAGCTTCTTCGTTTTTCCAAGCTCTCTCATTACATTATATACTGCAATAATACCGCATTCCCAAAAATACGCAAAGCAGCTTGTATCGTTACGATTTCAGTGTTTCCAGGATCTCTTTGGCGCAGATGGTCATCGCTTCTGCCACGGCAGATACATGCAGGTCATCCAAAACTCCCTTTGCCTGCCGGGGCACATAGTACCCCTCTATGTAGATACCCAAAGGTGGACTGCTGTTAAGCGTGGCAAAACCTGCCTTCAACTTATTCACGGTTATTTCTCCTTTACTGGGTTTCCTGGGCCACCCGTTCCGGGCCCAGATCTGCCGCCATCATGGCATAGACCTTCTCGCTGAGGTCCACCGTGGTCATGCCCTCGAATTCCTCCGGCTGAAGGACCTTCAAAAGCCGCAGCTCCACAGTGGATTTTTGCAGTCTTGCGGCATTGTGGAAAACCGTAGCCGTGTCCCGCATGGTGCAGACCACAATGGGCACCTTTGTCCGCTGGGCGATCTTAAAGACACCGTGTCGGAAGTGATGGAGCTTCTTATCCTTGTGGATGTATCCTTCCGGGAACACACCCAGACTGCATTTGTCCTCCTGAATGAGACCAATGCATTTGATGATGGTCTTCAGTGCTTCCCGGTCATTTTCCCGATTGATGGTCTGACACTGCAGCTTATGCATAATCTTGCCCACCAGGAACATATCGGAATTTTCCTGCTTGGAGATAAACGCCAGCTGCTTTTTCCGGAATGCCTTCAGCAGCAGCACCGGGTCTGCAAGGCTGCAGTGGTTACACACCAGCATGAATCTGCCCCTTGCCGGTACCTGCTCCATTCCCTTTTGAATGAACTTCACCCGCAGCAAGGGGATCAGCGACTGAACGTACACATCGGCCATAGTACGGAAAAACTTGCTGTCTTTTTCCTGAGGCTTACTCAGATCCACCGTCGCACAGGCGATCCAGATAAAGAAAAACGCAATTCCCGCCAACACCAAAAAGGTGCCCAAAGCACTGACCGGAAACACCCACAGCCAGGCAAGCCCGGCAAAACTGCCAGCAAGACCGCAAACGGCCGCTGCAGATGCCAGTGATAGCAGAATAATAGCGGCAAGCAGCATAGCAAACACTCCCAATTGGACGATTTTGTTCTATTATAGCGGTTTTTCCCCTGGTAAACAAGTCCCAAAAAATAAACAAAGAGTTTTTTGAATTGGGGCTAGAAATTGTGGCTTTGGGCTGATATAATAGCAAAGAATATAATGGATGGGTATGGGTC
>JAFUJY010000023.1 GCA_017467985.1 Bacillota bacterium | reverse complement strand
TTTCCTGCCCATCCGCCCATTGACATTGTGGGGGCGGGCGATTCTTTCTTGGCCGGATTTTCTGTGGCCTATGGCTGCGGAGTTAAGCCTTACCATGCCCTGCGATTCGGTTCACTGGTATCCAATGTAACAATTCATAAGGTAGGGACCACCGGTACTGCCACACCGGTTGAATTGCGCTGTGCATTAGAGAAAGGAATGTGAATATGTATATTCGAGAATTAACAAAAGCCCATTGCCCGGTAAAGGCGGCGATTTTTGATTTTGATGGAACGATTTCTACCCTGCGCTGCGGCTGGGAACCCATTATGGAGAAGGTGATGTTAAAGCATCTGCGGGGTGGCGACATGCCCGATGATCAGCTGATTCCCATGGTACGGGCCTACATTGATGAATCCACCGGCATCCAGACTGCTTATCAGATGGAGTGGCTGGCCAATCAGGTGCGCGAGTTGTGTCACCGAGAGCCGGAAGATCTGTGGACTTATAAGGATGAATATAACGAAGAACTGCTGAAAATGGTGAATGACCGCATTGCCAGTCTGGAAAATGGGGCATCTACGTTCCAATTTCTGGTGAAGGGCAGCGTGTGGTATCTTCGGATGCTGGCAGAGCATGGTATTGAGATCTATATTGCCAGCGGTACTGATGATGCTGACGTGAAGCGGGAAGCGTCCCTTTTGGGGATCACTGGATTCGTACAGGAAGTAAAGGGTGCGCCCTATCACAAAAAAGATTGTTCTAAAGAGGTTGTCATCCGAGAGCTGATTGAGGCTCGTGGATTAAGTGGTAGGGAACTCATGGTGGTTGGTGACGGTAAGGTGGAGATTCAATTGGGAGCAGCCGCCGGAGCTATTACCATCGGTATGGCCACCGAGGAGTGGCTGCAGGATGGCAGCACGTATAATAAGAAGAAACTGGAAAAGCTTCAGGCTGCCGGCGCGGACTATATTTTCCTGGATTTTGTGCAGTTGATGCAGATGTGGGAGCGGTGAAGATGAGCAGTAAATCCGGTGCTAATCAGCAGACGGTGAAAGCCGCTAACCGAGGGCTGGTGCTGGAACAGGTCTTAAATAAACATGTGGTGAGTCGAGCAGAGATCGCCAGAACACTGGGATTGACTAAGACCACCCTGACCAACATTACCAACGAACTCATTGCCGAAGGAATCTTGACCGAAGTGAATCCGGTGGAGAATGTTCCCGGTCGGGGCCGCCGCGCCATCGAATTAGGTTTGTCTGAAAATGCTCCTAAGATCTGTGGAGTAATGATCCGGCGTGGAAGCTGGCGGGTGATCCTGGCTGATTTAACTGGGCAGATTATAAAGTCAGTGGATTATTTTTATGAAGGTTTGGTTACGCCGGCGTTTCTGGAAATAAAATTAAAAGAAATGCTGGCAGAAATAATGGCTGATCATCATCAGAGGATTCTGGCAGCAGGCATTGCCTGCTTGGGTCCGTTGAATATCAAGCTGGGACGTCTGTTATCTCCCCAGCAGTTCTTCACAGAGCCGGAGGATTTTGACATTGTATCATTGGTGGAGTCAGCCACCGGCTTAAAGGCCTATCTTTGTAACGATGCTACTGCAGGTGCCCTGGCAGAAAAACTATTCGGACAGGGTAAAAACGAAGAGAACTTTATGTATATTTCCACCCTGAATGGTATCGGCGCCGGCTTTTATCTGGAGAATAAGCTGTATAATGGTGAAACCGGTCAAAATGGTGAGCTGGGACACATGTCCATTAACTTCATGGGGCCCCAATGTAGCTGTGGTAATCGGGGATGTTTGGAATTGTATGCTGATGTGCAGCGGATCTTAAACAGCAATCCTCAGTATCATCAGCTATTTCCAGGTCACACGCTGCTGGAGAAAAAGCATGTGACCATTCTGGATGTCATGGACTTTTTGGAAAATGAAGACCCCTTGGCCATGGATGTGATGAGCCGGTACTGCCAGTATTTGGCTTGCGCGGTGAGTAATCTGATCACTCAGCTGAATATCAACCGGGTGATTTTGGCGGGTGCGCCGGGCATGCACAGCCATTTTATGGAGGAGATGCTGGCATACATGATTAACCAGAAGACCTTTGTTACAAAATATTGTCCCATTACGGTGGTTCGGTCTGACTTTGGCTGCGACTCACCGCTGTATGGAAGTGTGGGCGTGGTGCTGGAGAAGATATTCCGAGGAGGGAGTATAATATGAGAAGCGTATTTTTGACGCAGCCTTATTTACTGAGTTTGAATCCATCATCGGAGATGAATGTTGTCTGGATCCTGCGGGAACCCCTGCAGAGTGTGGTGGAATATGGCAGTACGGAGAAATTAGGAAATAGTATTGCTGCCCAGTGTTTTGAAATCCAAGGGCTCTGCTTGCCGGCTTCGGAGGAAGGATATGGGAACTTCCCAGAGGATAATACGCCTGTGACAGTCTGGCAGTGTATTGCCAAGATTGACGGCTTGGCACCCGGGGAGCAGGTGTATTATCGGTGCAAAGTGGAGGACGAATATACACCGGTGTATCATTTTCATACGGCGCCGGAACCGGGGGATCCTTATCGGTTTGTTCAGGTCAGTGACCTGCAGTGTCTGCCGGCCTGTGATGAGGCAATGCATGCCATTGGCAGCCAAAATCCTGATTTTATATTGTATTCCGGGGATATGGTGCGGTCAAGCTGGCGAGCAGATCAGTGGTTTGACCTGCAAGAGCCCTGGCAGGATGCAGATCAGGTAAAACGAGCTTTTTTCCCATGCATGCAGCAAGAGGACGTACGTTTGATGCAGTATGCCCCTACCTTTTTCTGCCCGGGTAATCATGAACTGAACGATATGCGCTACGGAGAGGATAAAAGTTTTAGCGTCATTGACAAGAATTGGAATTGGTCCATTTTCATGCAGCTGTTCCGTCCCCTTTATCCCGATACGGATACCACATCAACGGGACGGAGATGGTACTCTGCAGATTATGGTGACATGCACATTGTTTCCCTGAGCATCAACCGCTGGGCCAGATGGGGAGCCCATGACTATCCCGGATGGCGGCTATTTGATTCCATTGCCCCTGGAAGTCCACAGATACAGTGGTTGGAGCAGGATCTTCAAGAGGCAAAGACAAAATTCAAATGGGTGATCCAGCATTTTCACATTCTAAATCGGGGGAAAGATGTACAGGATTATCTGTGCCAGCCTCAGATTGGTCCGGATGGAGAGATTACATACCCTGATGACCATGGTGGACAGTTAATGGATTTGTTTGAAAAATATGGGGTCAATGCGGTCAGTTTTGGCCACAGCCATGTTTATGAGCGGTACTTTACGAAGGGGTGCCACTATATCGAGGCAGCCCGTATCACGGATGTCTGTTACAGAGGGGCCGATACCAGGCCACATATATCAGGGATTTTACCGCTGGTAGAGGATAATTCTAAGCGCTCTTTCTTGGTTCTGGAACGTAAAGAGGGTGGGATATTTGCCACAGCTTTCTATGGAGAAGGCGAACGGCAGGTGTTTGATCAGTACCAGATTGCGGACGAAAATGGACGATCAGTAGGGCCGCAAGTGGATAAGGTATAATTTCATTTAATAAAAATGTCGCCTGCGAGGCGAGTGAATGAGATGTACTATCGAGAGTTGTATGATCGAGTTAGATTTTTTAAAGAAGAACAGGAGGGTGTGAAAATCATGTGTAAGTTAGGCGAAGAATTGATGGCTGCGGGTCGTGCAGAAGGTCGTGCTGCGGGTCGCACCGAAAATGCGTATGATACCGCAAGGTTAATGTTGGAGGACGGAGAGCCCATCGAAAAAATTATGCGTTATACGAAGTTAACCTTGGAGCAGATAGAAGCAATTAAGAGCGAATAATATGAAAACGACGTTGTCCGAAAGAGACAACGTCGTTTTCGTTATAACATATGTCAGATTTCACTATTCTCCACAATCACATCTTGTGCCCATTTGGCCCATTCTTCCTCTACACCGATGTCCCGGTAAGTAGGATAGTCCTTGGCGATCCAGCCGCCGCCGGCCTGGCGGAACAGATCGCACATCTCCAGAGCACGCCGCTGAATAAACTCTTTGTTGCCGGTGGGCAGGACTTTCTGAACATCCACAGGGGAATAGAAAACGGCACGATGGGCAAATTCTTTGGCCAGAACTTCGGCAGGATAGGCATCGGGTTGGTCAAACTGGAATACATCAATGCCAATATCCAGGAAATCTTCCATAAATGCGTAATTGTAGCCGCAGGAGTGGAAGAAAAGACTCATGCCTGCTTCATGAACTGCGTTAGCCAGCTTCTTGTAGGCAGGCTTGAACAGTTCACGGAAAGATTCAGGTGAGATAAAAGTACGATCCTGAATGCCCCAGTCATCGCCCAGCAGCCACCCATCAACGCCGCAGCCGGCTGCGATCTTGATCGCTTCGATTTCATGCTCTACAATACGATCTAAAAATTCTGTAACTGCCTCGGGATCGGTGATGGTATCTGCCAGGGCGTTGGCCATCAGACGGGCATCACGCAGAGCAGAGAACAAAGGATTACCGGCGGCCAGGATGAATTTTTCATTCTGGGCATAATTTTGAGCAAGTAAATGGTCATGGTAAGCAGGATCCAGCTGGGGAAAAGAATATTCGTAATCCTCCCAATCCTGAATGACGCCCCAGACACATTCACCCTTAGTCAGACCATTAAAACGGCCATAGATGTTGCCGTAGACATCCCGCTTAGTTTCACCGTGGAAGTTAGCCTGTTTGGATAACTCAGGATAGTTGCCCCAATCTGCATAAGGATTCTCGGGAAGATTGATATAGGAACGAGATGGGATCCACTGAATATCGCTGACACCGTTGTTGAATTCATAACCAATACGGGGCGGATTGTCGTGAGCGATCAGTCGTTTGATTATTTCTTTGGAAGTCATAATTGGTCTCCTTCTAGTTATAAATAATATTTAGATAAATCGATTGAACCAATAGGGCACTTCGTAGTCCAGTACTTCTCTCATATCCGACATGGAGTGTCCTGCACCTTCGATCTCATGGAGTTCCACATAGGAACCGGAACGGCGGATGGATGCGACGAATTCTCTTGTCATGATAGGATCTACCTTTGTATCAGCAAGCCCTTGCCATATTTTAATGGGACAAGGCGGGATTACCACACGCTGACCATCGGCGTTAATAAAAGAGCAAGTACGGTAGGGGTTAAATCCAATGGTATTATTTTCGATCCATTCCCCATGGGGAAAATGATAGGCTTCGGAGACATAATCATGAGTCGTTTTACCGCTGGCATAACGGGATGTGTTTTGTTCCCAGGAACCTCGGACATGATGATCACCCAGATCCACACCATCCAGTGCCAGGGCGGGATAGATCAAACCAACAGCCAAGGGCAATGTGGGGAACATATTGATAAAGTTGATCGCTGTTACACCGCCCATGGATGCACCGGCCACCAGAATACGCTCAGACAGATTATAGTTGCGTATCGCATAACGATAAGCTTTATATGCAGCAAAAAGATGCTCCGGACAACCATATGTAAAACCATGGGATGCAGAACCGGCAACATCAAGTATGGCATAACCGGCATCCAGACAAGATTCGATATAAAGGATACCGCCGGAAATGTTCTCGGCTTCGTACACGGTGGTATTTGCGCCGTGGAAGCAAAGGATCAGCGGAGTCTCTTCGCCGGTTTCGCTGTAATTCTTAGGAAGAGACAGTACACATTCCACATCTTCCATGACTTCGCGGTCAAGAACTGCATTTGCACAGGAACCGCTGAGTTCACGGAAATGATTGTATTTTACCTTAAAATAGATAAATGAACGTTCCATTGTAAAGCCTCCTTATGATATCAATTTATTCTTCCCATTCCCAGTGCAGTAAATCATCACTCCAGGCATAGGCGATGCTGGCATTGATGTTAAAATCAATCAACTCACTTTGCGGACCGGAACCATGGAAGAACATGATATATTTTCCGTACTTGGGGTCCTTGGTCAGATCCAGTACAAAGCCGGCAGTAATGCGGCCCTTGGCCCACTCCCAATGATCCTGTCCCAGAGTAATCAAAGGACAAAATTCTGAGAAATGTTCGAAATCCTTGGTCTGCATCACACCGATTCCATTATCCGGAGAGTGATAAATTAAATAAGAATCCTTATATGGCAGCGCACAGACATTTTCACCACTCTCGGTATATCCATGGAAGGTCCAATTTTGTAGATCATAGGAATAGGACATGGAAACACCGTTTTGCTTATACAAACACCACCATTTGTCTTTGTCCTGCAGATCCTGCACCAGATAGGGGTCAATCATACGTCCCATATCTTCTACAGGGACGTCTCCCTTCACTCGCAGCAGTTCTGGTTCAGACCAGTGAAGCAAGTCCTTGCTGTGCATGGTCCACACACGACAGCGATCATTGCCATATTTTTCACCGTTTTCTCGACAGTAGGTCTGCAGACACATGATGTATTCGTCTCCCACATGAATTACGTTGCCGGGGCTGGAATAATTGAGTCGAATATCCCGGGGTGTCAGCTCCACAGGTTCTGTCCAATGCACCAGATCTTTGCTGGTGCACTCAATGGTGGTTAAATAGGGGACGCCGGATGATGTGTCAGAATATGTACAGAACAGATAAAAGGTCTCGCCGTCATAATAGACTGCCGGATCCCGATACGCAGTGGTATCGTTTCCTTTAAGAATAATAGACTTCATGGTAAATACCTCCGTTTTTTAATAAAATGGATTAACGATATACGCCGTTCTTTCTCAGAATGTCCAGAGCCTGCAGGTAGTTTTCGGTCTTGGCGCCATACTGTACGGAGTTGGTGGAGCCGAAGATAAAGCCACCGCCGGGCATTAAGGTTTCCAGATGATGATTGACTTCGCGGTCTACTTCAGCAGGGGTACCCTGGATCAGAGTCTCGCACTGGATACCGGTCCACAGGGTCAGCTTGTCGCCATACATTTGTTTTACTCTAACAGAGTCCATACCGGCGCTTTCCTGGATGGACTGATAGCCTTGATAACCGGCACCCACAAAGTCATCCATAATATCCCATATATTACCACAGCAATGGTAGAAAGTAGCAAGACCATGGGCAGCGGCATCGTCGTTGGTACGCTTCATAACGGGCACATACAGGTCACGGATACTGTCAGGAGACATAATGGTACCAATATTCATGCCAAAGTCCTGTCCCTGCATCACGATATCTACACCCTTTTTCTGACAATGTTCGATAATCAGATGATTGTAGGCCACGCACACATCCTGCATTCTCTTGATTTCCTCGGGGGCCAGCAGGGTCAGCATCATCTGTTCCTCATAAGTCCCGTGGAAGGGAGCCATCAGATGACCGTAGACATCGATACTGCGGCAGAGAATGGCCTTTTTTCCCGCATATTTGTCGGCAATATAGTCGATCAGTTCAAAGCGGGACTCATCAAAATTGTGGATAGCATCCCAGGCGTTCTGAATGTCTTCGTCGTCCAGCTCTTCTTTGAACTCCGGTGCGCCAGGGCCAGATTGTACCAGCGAGATGGAATCGTTGCTGGGTGCATAACGGTAGACATTGCCCTTAGAATCCATCCAGGTGCCTTCTTTGATGAGGCGAGGAGCATCTGTCACATGATGACTCTTGGGCGGCACCAGTTCTACGGTGATGATGTCGTAATCCAGGGCATCCACCAACTTGCAGCAGTCTTCTTTCATGCCTTCCACCACTTCGTCCCGGCGATTCTGCCACAGGGCCAGGGTGGTATCCTTACGATTGCGCCAGTAGGTGTGCTTGCCCAGAATTTTGGACACATGGTCATGGTCGATACCCCATTCACCCACGGGTACGCGATCGGGCTCTTGATGATTGATGGTGGTTAAAACTCGTTCTCTGGAATTCATAATGTGATCCTCCTTATATTTTTAGAAAGCCATGCGGGCCCAGCCCTCATCTTTAATGGGCTCCATACCCAGAAGTTCACGGCCTTTATTTACATAGTAGCGATAATTTTCGATGCTTACACCGTTGGGAATACGATGATCCAGAGCAAAAATGGTACCGCCGCCCAGCATGGGTGCGGACATCTTATACTCCAGTTCGGCGTCGATAGCTGCCTTGTCCTTGCGCAGGGCGAACTTGTCAATACCGCCCTTAAAGGTCAGGCGCTTACCATACTTTTTGCGCAGCTCTACGATATCCATACCGGCATTGGGTTCACAGGGATACATGCAGTTCAAGCCGCAATCCAGCATGTCGTCAATAATGGCATTCATGTTACCGTCGCTATCCTGGGAGAACAGCTTGGCGCCGTAGCTCTGGGCGCACTGCCATACCTTCTGATAATAAGGCTTCATAAATTCCTGCACCTGATTGGGGCCCCACAGCGGACCGGATTTGCCGGCCATATCCTCATGGATGCTCAGCAGATCGATGGGAACAATGTCACCAACTCGCTCAATCACCTTAACAGCGGTATCGCTGATGGTCTCCAGGATATCAGTAATCAGTTCCGGCTCTTCATAGCAGGCGATACATACATTTTCTTCGCCCATGAGCTGACGGGGCTCGTCAAAACCGCCGGGCATACCGATCATGGTGAGATAACCCTTGTCGTGCAGTTCCTTTTGATGCTTAAGTTCTTCAATATTGATGCGGCTCTCGTCAAAGGTGTACCAAT
Source organism: Bacillota bacterium (assembly GCA_017467985.1). Lineage (GTDB taxonomy): Bacteria > Bacillota > Clostridia > Lachnospirales > Bianqueaceae > Faecimorpha. The sequence goes on along the minus strand of JAFUJY010000023.1, from coordinate 7,112 downwards.
GCTTAATCTTCAGCCAGTCGTCCATGGTCTCCACCGGGTTATCCATGGGCAGCGGAACACTGGCACTGCTCTTAATTACTTTGGTATGGCGGCCCAGGTGGTCCACTTGAAGAGTGTATTCCGGAGTATCCTCCACTACATGAGGAGTGATTCCGCTTTTGGGTCCGGTATTACCGGACAGCCAGGTGTACAGCACATAATCCCAGTCAAAGGCGGTCATGCCGATTTCCTTTGGGGTAGCACCCTGTTTACGCCATTCTTCTTCTAGTTGTACAAGTGGTCCGAAAAGTTCACAAAACATCTCCCGACCGGTATATTCAAAATTCATATGTGCAAGATATCTCTCGCGATCCCAAATCATAAAGGCATCCTCCTTTTAATGATATTATCCTTATTATAATACAAAAATTTGGAATGCGCCATATAAAAAAAGTTGAAACATGGACAAAATTCCGCTATAATCAACTTAAAAGGAGGCGATATGAGATGGTGAACTGGGAGCATTTAAACGTAAAGCCGGATTATATGGTGCGGCGTCAAACCTGGATTGGTTGGGATATTATCCCCCGGCGGCTGAATTGCTTTGAACTGATGTATGCAGTGAAGGGAGAATGTGATGTCTGGTGGGGCGATGAATATGTTCTGGTAAAAGGCGGCGACATGGTAGTCTTTCGTCCTGGAGAGCTGCATCGCCTGTCCGTGACCAGAGAACCTTGTATCGATATATATTGTGTACATTTTCACATCCCGGAGGGGATGGACCTGCCATTGCCGCGGGTTGCGCAGATCAGTCACGGTCATCGAATCGAGAGCGTATTTAAAGAAATGTTGGATGTGTACCAGGGAAGGGATGCTTTGTATCAATGGCGTCAGAATATGCTGACAGAGCAGTTGATCTGGGAAGTCTGCATGGAAGTGTATCAGAAAAACGCTCCTATGGAGGAGCGTCGGGTAAGAAAAGTTCTGGATTATATTCATAAGGATCCTTATGGTCACTATACATTGGATGAACTTGCAGAAAAATCTGGCGTGAAAAAGACCGCCTTTTTGCAGGCCTTTCGCAGCGTGACAGGAACCACTCCAAAGCAGTATATCATTGACCTGCGGCTGGAGAATGCCCGGGAGCTGTTGCTGACTACCAGTATGCCGATAAGTGAGATTGCGGAACACTGCGGATTTACCGATGCCTTTTATTTCAGTCGATGTTTTAGAAATCGTTTTTCGAAAGGGCCGCGGGAGTATCGGAAGGCGCGGTATGAGTAGTAGAAAAGAAATTATAAAAAGTCTTGACACCATATATGACACCATATATAATGTATATGGGGATGGGGGGATAAAATGTCAAGATGGGAAAAATTGCTGCAAAAGATATGTGGTCTTTCAAAGGACTTAAGATTTGAAGAATTGCGTAAAGTATTAGAAAGTTATGGATATGTAATGAATGCACCACGAGGTGGGAGCAGTCATTATACATTCCGAAAAGAAGGGTGTTTTCCAATAACAATACCAAAGCATGAGCCAATTAAAAGAGTATATGTTGAAATGGTTAAGAGGATAGTTGAGCGAGAGGAGAATAATAATGAAAACGTTGAATGAATATTTGAAATTACCTTATAAAATGGAAATTGTTCCCGATTATGAAGAAGGTGGCTATGCAGTGGCGTATCCCGAGTTGCCGGGATGTATTACCTGTGGAGATACATTGGAAGATGCAATTCAAAATGCGGAGGATGCAAAAAGAGAATGGCTTATGGCGGCAATGGAAGGAAAAATAATAATACCGGAACCGAGCCATATAGAAGATTATTCCGGACAGTTCAAATTAAGAATTCCCAAAAGTTTGCATAAACAGTTAGCAGAGCATTCAAAAAAAGAAGGTATTAGTATGAATCAATATTGTTTGTATTTATTGGCTCAGAATGATGCATTGTATCAAATGCACAATCAATAGGTTATTGGTTGGTTGCTTGCTTAGATAAAATATATAAATATATGGAGGGTCACTATGGAATTTGTAAAGTATTCTTTGGAAGATGGTAACTTGAACGGCTGCCACACACGTTTTATTCAATCGCCCCAGGTGGCATATTTTGTAACTACCTGCGATCGCTATGGTAATATGAATACGACACCGGTTACTATGGGGACGAATATTGGTAACAACTTCTTCTCATTTACGTTGTCTAACCTGCATGTGGGTGAGGACGAGTGGGATCTGGACGAGAATGAGTGGAAGGATGGCATCAAACAGGGCTATGCCAATCTTCGTGAAGTACCGGAATGTGTGATTAGCTTTTATGGTCATGATATGATCCGGGAAAGCTGGATCGCTGCCTGTCCGGTTCCCAAGGGCATCAGTGAGATTGACGTCATGGGCTGCACAGAGCTGCCTTCTACCGTGGTCCGTCCTTCTGGTATTGCCGAGTGCCCCATTAACCTGGAGGCCAAGGTGCTGCATGTTCACAAACTGGGCAAGAAATGGACACATTATATCTGTGAAGTGGTGTATGCTTCCATCGACAAAAAGTTGGACGAAGCAAATAAGCAAGGGCCAATGGCAGGCTACGGTATGCTGATGATTGATCCGGTATTGGAAGTGAAGATCGGATATGGCGATACACCGGAAACGGCAGGACATAAGTTGTATTATGATACGCTGGATCTTAGCAAAATTCAGCGTTGCCCTGAGGATATTGGTTATAATGCAGGGTGGATCGGTGATTTTGAAGGCTGGCTTAGGGATGAATCGGCTCGGGGGCGCATCAACGAGGCCGAGATCCAGAGGGCCCTGGAACTGAAAAAGTTATGGGAAGTCAATCGGGATCCTGTTGCCAATGCCTCTGTAAAGGAAGAGTTGACACAGATTTTGAAAAAAGCCGTAGGTAAAGCATAATAAAAAAGGAGATTATCATGGTTACTGTAAATACATTTAGTGAAAAGGGCTTTTGCCCTGTAGTACACAATTCGATTTTTAAGTGTGCGTTTATTACGGCGCATCCGGGCTATGCATGTGGTTCGATTAAAGAGATGAAGCGGCATAACGACTCGGATGAGGTATTCGTACTGTTGGAGGGTGCTGCCACGCTGTACACGTGTGATTCGTTGGAGGCTGAGGTGACGGTGACCAAGCTGCAGCCTCGGGTGGCCTATAATGTGGAGGCCGGCACCTGGCATTATCTGGCGGTGTCCGAGGATGCGGTAGTATTTGTGGCCGAAAGCGGATCCATGCAGGCGGAGAATACTCAAGCCCACAGCGTGGTGGAAAAAGGACTTGTGGCGGAAGTGTACTGCGCTGCAGTAGAGAAACAGTAAAAATATACTGTAATGCCATAGAAAATGATTGAAAATATACGGTGGTACAGTAGAAAATAAGCAAAAAGCGTTATTCCCTAAATGGAAATAACGCTTTTTGTAATTTGGGAGAGTCAAACCGTCCTCTTTTTTGGCCGAATCACAAATGTGATATACAAAATACACAGCACTGTAAAAATACAAGCGATCAACGAAACCATCTGCTGAGCATACACATTCAGCCCAAACAGTTGATTGCCATTTTGCTGGATATAATCTACCAGCGGGCTGACGATTAGTGTTACCAGAAAGCCCACCAATCCGGAGATGGCAGAGTTCAAGGCCACTGCGTTGGAACGCAGATCCGGTTCTACCATCTCGAAGACCAGATTGGTTTGGCAGAGGCCAATGCCGCCAACTGCGGTGGCATAGACCAGCGTATAAAGGAGGTACATAAAAGCACCATTCTTGGGTACAGTAAAGACATTTACCAGAAAGGCGGCAGCAGCAATACCCAGGCAAATACGCATCATGATTGCAAACCCTTTTTTGTCGGCGAATTTACCCCAGGGGGTAGATACAAAGGAGGCACTCAGACTGTGGACAATGTTCAGAAAGGAGACAAACTGCAGAGAGAATCCCAGTTCTTTGATCTGGTAAGTACTGTAAAAGGGGAGTGAGGAATAGGTAGCAACACGCCAGATGCAAAAGAGAAGGGTAATCTTCAGGGCATTTTTGCTTTTGAACACACGCAGGATATCCCGACGAGAGCTGCTAGCATGTTCCGGTGCAGGCGGGACAGAGAAAATAACCATTAGCGTATAGGCCACACTGCAGACAAAGATGGTGACAGCGCACAGGATAAAAGCGATCTTGATCTGCCCGGTTTCGCGGAAGTGGTCAACCAGTGTACCCATACCAAAGGTAAAAAGCATCCCGGTGATGAGAGAAACGATCTGCGTCTTGGAGGAGAAGACACCCCGTTGATGAGGATCCAACAGGGAATAGAACCAGTTAACTCTGATAGGAATGATGGCATTGGACAAGATGTAGGCTACCAGCATCACTACAATAAAAATGGCAGAATTGATTTGTTGGCCTGCATCAAAGAAGGGGACCACATACAACAGCATAAATATCAGCTGGTTCACGATACCGCCCACCAACACCAGATTTTTGGTGTGGCGGCGGTTCAGGAACATGGACAGCAGCTGGAACAGGCATCCCAGAGAAACAAAGGAAGAAATGATGCCTGTCAGGCTGTCCGAGATTCCAAGGTGAGAAGTGAGTGTGGCCAGAAAGGTTCCGGAGACAAGTATGGAAATAAAATATTCAAAGGCACACATGAGGATATACAGATCCAGCGTGCGTTTGACTGCTTTCTCTTGCATGATCGACTCCCCTTATTTATACATCGTAATCACAGGGCTCTTGAGAATGCCGGTCTTTTTGAGATTGTATTCATAAGACCAAGACGCCTCGGTGGAGTACCAGTAGTGTTGACCATAATACTTATTATTACCGCAGTTATGCAGACCGCCAAAGGTGTTGTGGCGGTTGCCAAAGAGGGTGAATTCCACAGTGTGCTTGCCCTTTGCGATAAAGGGAACTTCCAGATCATATGGAGCAAAGACGATATTGCCCACAGTCTGTCCGTCAATGGTTACCTTGGTCATTGCGCCGATATAATGAGAGAGATTGATACGCAGTTTGCAGTCCTCTGGCACGTCGATCTCCTGAGAATATACCAGATTACCACCATAGAAGGGCAGACCTTGGCTTGTAATATCTCCAAAAGCAATGGTAGAAGTAGGAGGCATCAGGATTTTGTCACAGCCCTGGGATACAACATTGAAGTTGCCCAGCAGATAACAGGCTTCCAGGCTTTCGCTGCGGCTAAAGGGGATCTTGGCAGTGAAAATATTGTGTCCTGCGGGGATCGTGGGCAGGGCATAGGTTTTAATTGCCTTATCTACAAAGTGGCCGGTTTGGCAAAGCTTTACATTTTCACCGTTAAGGGAAAGGGAGATCAGTTCCTCGGCACAGAAGGAGACGCCTTCCAAAGCCACGATGGAATCCACTTCGAACATCAGTGTGACAGAGTGAGTCACCGGTTCTTTGGGCATGGCCCAGGGCTGCATATCCTGTCCACTTGCTAACGGCCAGTCAAAGATCTGGCGCAGATTCTGATCCAGGCGGAGGATCTCTTCAGTTTCGGCAAATTCACCATCATCCAGGGCATACTTTGCCATGTCAAGCAGGCATACATTTTCCTCTTCCCGGCGGTAATTTACCTTGTGCTTGAAGTCGATCTGGCCAAGTACGGTTTCGTTGTGGATAGTCTTGGTATGACTTCCGCAGCCGGGAGTCAGGCGCAGCAGCAGGCTGTCCTGTTCATAAAAGTCATAATAGACAGTGGTATAGCCATTCTGACTGCAGTATGCAATCTCTTCGGTTTCGCCGGTGATAGTATTGAGGATAGTGGGGATAAACTCGCCCTTGATCTTGATGACTGAGGATGTGGGGGCTTGAGTATCATTGCAGAACATATTGACCGGAGGATGCACATTGGCGATAAAGAGATGGTGAACATCGCCGTCCTGGCGCAGCTGATAGACAAACTGCTCTGTCATATGTCCGTTAGAATCCAGGATCTGGATGTGACGATCATTATATACCGCCTGGAACAGAGAATAGCGGGTAAGATCGATTTTCTCAGACTTCTCGTAGAGGGACACAATATTTTCGTTGGGAGCAGCGTCAATATATTTGGGAGCACTGCCTACAAAGATTACTCGGCCGCCCTTGTCCGCAAATTGATTTAGAATGTCAACCGTTGTTTGACGCAGCGTCTCACAGCCGGGAACGATGATGGTGGAATAGGACATTTTGCCTACGCCAAGTCTTGTATCAGATAGAGAATACAAATCCGGCAGAGTTGCTTCGCAGATAAAGTCAAAATCCACGGTGCCGTTCAGCAGCCAGCGGGTGATGTTCTGGAAATTGTCGTCCAGCTGCATGCGCTTATCCCGAGTATTTTCTTCAGGGCCAAAGTGCAGCCAATAGCTTTCGATGGGATGGATCACAGCCACATTGACACAGGGGGTACCTCGGGTCAGAACCGTATTGATACGGGCAAAATGATCTTCGATATAGGGATATTCTTTGTACCAGGGAGACTGGAAGCTAAGAGATGCAGGATAGTCACGCTTGGCAGAACCCTTCATGGATACCCAGGAAAGATGGGGGACGCGGAAGGTGATACCCAGCGCAGCCTGCCAGTCCCCTTGGGCTTTATGTCCTCTAAAGTCAAAATCCCAGTTGGTGACGCCATAGAGCTCAGATACGACGCCTTCCCGGCCATACTGGCGTGCGGCGGACTGGGCCTGCTTAACAGTGGTGTACTCGATACGATTATATAACATGTCCACACCGGGCAGTTGGAAGGCGCGGTATATACGCATGGCTTCGCCGATATAGCGGGTATGGCTGGTAAGAGAGTCTTCACCGAAGATGTGCCCGGTAAAACTGATATTATTTTTCTCGCACCAATCCCCGCAGGTCTCAAAAAAGGCTTCGGTGAAACGTTGGCAGGTGTGATCATGATAATGGTAACGTGCGGTAGAAACTACACCGTTTTCCGGTTCCCAAAACAGTTCGGGCAGCTTATCGACGATATTATAGCCATATTGCCGGGAAAAAGTCTCGTCAAAATCGCCGGTCCAGGCCATGCTCACGTCATTCTTACTGTGGGCAAAAGGTAAGTTGGTTTTATGGGAAACCTGGGGTTCATCTGTAAAAATCGCCGGAACGGCCTCGCC
>JAFUJY010000001.1 GCA_017467985.1 Bacillota bacterium | reverse complement strand
TCGGCACATCTGCATTTACACCGTACATGGACATGTGGTCACCATTATATGTGGCCCAGCCCAAAGCCAGTTCCGACAAATCCCCGGTACCAATGACCATACCATTACAACCGTTAGCCACATCCATCAAAATCTGGGTACACTCCCGGGCCTGACCGTTTTCAAATACTACGCTGTGGTCCGACTCATCATGCCCGATGGCTTGAAAATGCACTCTTACGGACTCCGCAATGTCGATACATTTACACTCAATACCCAAACTGTCACACAAAAGTTCCGCATTGGACTTGGTCCTTACAGTGGTTCCGAAACAAGGCATGGTAATACCCATAATCTTCTTTCGATCCCAGCCCAATTGATCTGCCGCACGCACTGCAACTAACAGTGCCAGCGTAGAATCCAGCCCTCCGCTGATACCAATCACTGCACTGCTGGCATATGCTGCAGCCAAGCGCTTTTTTAACCCGTTAGCCTGCATGGTCAAAATCAGTTCCAATCCTTCTTCATTCTTAGGAATAAAAGGCGCCGTATCCACCTGGCGTGTCAATTGAACCTCCTGCTGGGGCAGTGTAAAATTCACTTCCAGATAACCATTGACATCATTACACCAGCCATTCATGCGACGGCGATCAAACAAAATCCGCTGCACATCCACTTCGGATACAATCATACCATTTTCAAAGGGCTTACTCTCAGACAACATCACACTATTTTCTGCAATCATGTTATGTCCTGCAAATACGTAATCCGTGGTGGATTCTCCGTCACCGGCATTACAATATACATAACCGCAAACCAATCGTCCGGACTGCCCCAATACCAGATTACGGCGATACTCCATCTTACCAATGGTCTCATAACCGGCGGACAGATTTACAATAATAGATGCACCAGCCTCTGCCAAACCCACGGACGGAGGATTGGCAACCCACAAATCATCACCAATCTCTGCACCAATCTTTAATCCGGTCATTGTATCGCAGCTCAATAAAATATTACATCCAAAGGGAACCTGAACTCTATCCCATGCCACAGTCTCATTGGTCTCCGGCGCCGGAGCAAACTGACGCAATTCTGCACTGTTCAAATTCTTCTTAGGTACAAAAGCCAACACTCTGCCCTCCTGTACCGCAGCCGCACAGTTATATAATTTTTGACGGTATAATACCGGCACACCAACAAAACTAAGCAGACCCGGAACAGCCTTAGAAGCCTCTTGTACTGCTTTTAGCCCCTCATTGGCTCCCCACAGTAAGCTTTCCTGCCAAAACAAGTCACCGCAGGTATAACCCGTAATACATAATTCAGGAAATACTGCAATCTGCACTCCTGCCTCCGCTGCCTTCTTCATATCCTCTGCAATAGCTGCCGCATTCTTTGAACAATCCGCCACCACAACTGTGGGTGTAATCGCTGCAACCTTGATAAAACCGTATTTCATGCCGTCTTCACTCCTTTAATATCCCAACCTTGGCTGGACTCCTTTATAATATCATATTCTATCCTTTTTTTCAATTCTTAGTGTTGCTTTTTTATCTGGGAACATGCTATAATGTAGCAAAATTACTTATGTCACAGGAGGGTTATTTATGGACTACAAAAAAGCTAAAACGACTTTTCATAAAGATTTTACCGTTGCTCATACCGACGACCGTCTTTATGGCTCTTTCCTAGAGAATTTGGGACGTGCAGTATATACCGGCATCTATGATCCCGGTCATCCTACCGCCGATGATGAGGGTTTTCGTCAGGATGTTATCAAACTGATCAAGGACATCCGTGTTCCTGTAGTCCGCTACCCTGGCGGTAATTTTGTATCCGGTTATAACTGGGAAGATGGTGTCGGCCCTAAAGAGAACCGTCCCCGCAGAACCGAACTGGCCTGGTCCACCATCGAGACCAATCAGTTTGGTTTAAATGAATTTATTCGCTGGTGCCGCAAGGCGGGCACCGACCCCATGATGGCTGTGAACCTGGGAACCCGTGGTCCGGAAGAAGCCCGTAATTTGGTGGAATACTGTAATCATCCCGGCGGAGCTTATTACAGCGACCTGCGTATCAGCCACGGTGTTAAGGATCCCCACAACATCAAATTGTGGTGCTTGGGTAATGAAATGGATGGTCCCTGGCAGATCGGTCACAAAACCGCTGAAGAATACGGTCGTACCGCTCTGGAGACTGCTAAAGTTATGAAATGGGTGGACCCAACCATTGAACTGGTGGCCTGCGGCAGTTCCAACCTGAACATGCCCACTTTCGCCTCTTGGGAAGCTACTGTACTAGAGCATACTTATTCCCATGCGGATTATCTTTCTCTGCATCAGTATTATAACAACACCGCTCAGAACACTCCTGATTTTATGGCCTGCACCGTAGCTATGGATGAGTTTATCCGCAACGTAGTATCTATCTGCGACTATGTCAAGGCCAAGACCAAGAGTAAGAAAACCATTAACTTGAGTTTTGATGAATGGAATGTATGGTATCATTCTAACGAGCAGGATAAAAAGCTGCCTCGCTGGACTATTGCTCCCCATCAGTTGGAGGATATTTATAATCTGGAAGATGCTGTTTTGGTGGGTTCCATGCTGATTACTCTGCTGCGTCACTGTGATCGTGTAAAGATCGCTTGCCTGGCCCAGCTGGTCAATGTTATCGCTCCCATTATGACCGCAGAAGGCGGCGGTGTTGTACGCCAGACCATTTATTATCCCTATCTGCATGCTTCCAATTATGGCCGCGGCACTGTTTTGAACGGCATTGTGGATTCTCCCAAGTACGATTCTAAGAATTATACCGATGTTCCCATGCTGGATTGCACTGCCGTTCTTTCCGACGATGAACAGGAACTGACCTTATTTGCAGTTAACCGCAGCGAGGATACCCCTCTGTTGTGGCAGCCTGTTCTGCACGGTTTCGAAGGCTATAAGGTACTGGAACATATCTCTTTGGAGGGTCCGGACCGTTACGCAGTCAATACTTTGGAAGATCCGGAGCGGGTTGTTCCCATGAAGAAGGCTGTGGATGCCAAGGCAGAAGAGTTTATGCTCTCCCCCTTGTCCTGGAATGTGATTCGGTTAGTAAAGTAAATACTTGGCGGCATGACTTTGATCATGCCGTCTTTTTATGCATAATATCAGTCCGTCCGGTCAAGGGCCAACAATCGCCTAGTCTCCCTTTTACATATTCAATTACTCTCCCATGGCTTCAACACTCCGTAATAATAAAAAAAGGCGATACCTGGCTGTAAAACCAAGTATCGCCATAGGCTATAGACAAGCCTGTATCTCTTATTTAGTTAAAATCTTAATGTCCACCCCTGCAGCGGTGTACGCTTGTGCAGAATCTCCGCTTTAAAATCCTTTGCAAACATCCATCTGTCCATTCTAAAATTTCCCAACAAACCTAATCCGGATAAATCAACCAACTGAGGACGGGGGAACAATATGATTTCTTCATCTCCGCACAATGCACCCAGCATAGCAAATAGAAAATCTGCCGGTCCCAATTTGATCTCGCCCACCATAAATTCGCTGGGTAAAAATGTTCTCAAATCCACATTAGATGCAGTCTTCTTTACATCTTCAGCTTTCACTTTTACCAGCTCCTGAATGGCATAAGGAGTATCCAGGAAGCCATAAACTCTGCCTGCAGCATACAGCTTGTCCCCTTTCAGGAATTTCACTGCTGCACCAAAGATATCAGAAATACACAGGGAATATGGCTCTTTTACCGGATAAAAACGCTGTTCAAGCTGTTCTTTCAAATTCTTCATATCTTCCGGTTTCAAAATACGCGCCCCAGTACAATGTTCTTCAGTCGCCTCACTAAAAGTGCAGAACTTAAAACGACCATCTAACTTTACTTTTCGTATGAATTCCCGAATTCCTTTTCTCAGCTGTTCCCGTTCTTCATCGCTCATCCGGCTGGCTTCTTTCCATTCTCCAAAAGGATAGTGATTGATTCCATCCTTAAAATTAACCGCATCCCAAAACTGATTGTACATTAACCGATTGGGATGATTATAAATAATTACATTCTTACGGGCTGCCAACGCTTCAATATATTCAGGCTCTAACATCTTCCCCGAAGGAATCGTCCATTCAAAGGCAGCGTAATAATACAAATAAAACATGTTGCACCAAAAGGCGCCGCTGCCGTCCGGTGTATCCACCATACCGCCTACATAGCACGGAATCCCCATATCACTATACGCATACATTGCTGCGTAGCTTTCATTAGGTCCCGGGGGACAGGCTGCATATACCTGTTTTACACCGGTTGCCGCTTTAACTGCTGCTATACCCGCCGATTCCTGACGAATCACTTCCTGATATGCCTCCTGGAAATTTTCCACATTGGTATATTCATTAATGCAGGGATGCAGCGAATGTCCATAAGAATGAAAATCAATTTCGTGGTATTTCAGCGCATCCAATACATCGCTGCGGCCCCATGCCTGCAATTGTTCTGCCAACAATCCCACCATACAAAAGTTTCCGCGGATTCCTTCTTCTTTTAGCACATTGGCCATCTCCAAAATACCATCCGCCGCATAATTACTGGTAAAATCTTCTGTATCGAAGCTAAAATATAAATTGGTCACACTAGCACCCCTTTCGTTCTTTATACACATCGTTTTTTCGTCTCTATCTCCGGTAAAGGAATATAAAAGAACTTATTTTCACTTAAGCAATATACATAGGAACCCCAAAATACATTGAACCGACAGGGTTTACCTACTTCATTATCCTCAAGGCGCCAACTGTCTCCAGTGGGACCATGTCCATAGAAGGACCAGTCTTTGTCAAAGGTCATTTCGTGCACCTTGTGACCTACGCGACACTCTGCACCGTCCAGCGTCAAGATCGTATTTTCCGAATAGATCTCCGCTGTCGGCAATAACTTAGCAATTTCCTCCGGCAGGTCGTTGTTTCCTGGGACGATAATCAGACGAGCACCTGAATCATTTAATATCTGAGCCAGCACTTTGATCTTGGACAGATATTCATATTGTGTGCCCGGAATACGTCCCACTTTTACTTCATCAGCCATATCGCCGGTATGTAAAATCACATCCGGCTTTACCGCTTCAATCAACTTTCTGTAATAGGGATATCGCTCGGAATAAGTGTCGCCAATGTGCAGGATCTTCATTCCCTCTAACGACTCCATAGCCGCCGGCAAGGCTATTTTCCCTTCATAATCAGCTGCAAAATACTCTGCATCAAACTGTTCCCGGAATAAAAAGTTGCTGGCGGTTTTCTCATAAGGTATATGTGAAGTGTCGCAATATACCGGCTCTACAGATGCATCCTTTGGGTCAATCATGGAGAATGAACAATTAAACAAAAGTTTTCTTCCCTCTGCTTCAATTCCATAGGAATGCAGCAGTGCCCATGAAGAAGCTCCATGCCCTACCAACAACAGTTCTTTATCGGGAAAACGCTCCTCCAACTCTCGCACCCCTGCATCCACCCGGGCTTGCACTTCTTCTTCGGATTCTCCATGGGGCGGTTTTCCTGGATGCAGCCACCAGGGATAAGCCAGTGTGGCCTCCGGGTCAATATTGGTATACCGCTGACGGATCTCCTCCATGGTCATGCCCTTATATTCCATGGCCTGCTCATCAAACTTAAAGATTTCCCGAATGGGTGCAAAGGGAATAATTGTCGTATCTACTATCTGAGCGATGATCTCCGCCGTCTCCAGGGTACGCATATAGGGCGAACTGATAATGCGTCCCTTAAATCCCATGGCTTTTAATTTTTCACCCAAATACTGAGCCTGTTCTCGTCCCAAATCGGACAATGGGTGTTCTCCCTTGGGATACATGTGTCCGCCCACATATTCTGCATTCTTGGCAATCTGTCCATGCCGCGTAATGATTCGAATCATCTTGTAGTCCTTTCTACTGGCAGTTCACCTGCATACTCTGCTGTCCGTACCAAATAAATAGGATTGGTCAGCAAAATACAGCGACCACTGGCATTATACACTTCCACTCTGGCAAAACTGACAGGATGGATGGGTGCAACCTGAAAACTAAAGCTAAACTCCTCTGTCTTATCAATCCTCTGTTCATGGGCCACTTCGCCGTCAATAATCAGGCGCATCTTCCAGTCCTGCTCCGGGGACTGCATGGTAAAGGTCATTTCTCTTTTCCTTTTGTCATGATCTTCTATCGACAAAATGGCTCCCATGGGTGCGCCCTCACAGGTTAGTTCCACAGCACCCTTCAAAAATACCGGATCCCCGGTATACAATCGTCCGGCCTTCATGGAAGCAATGAATTCTTCCTCCGGCACCGGAAAGGCTGTCTGCTCATCCGCTGCAATCCATGCGGCAAAGTTATGCCCTTCAAACCAACCTTGATCACTATAATGACTGTCGCTGTCACCGTAACCGGTAATAAATACTCCCCCAAGACTGAGCAGATCCCATAACCGCAGATGTTCTGCCAAGCCAAAACCAGCCCGGCCATTCAGGAAGCCAACCTCGATCAATGATGCCCCCCATACTTTATAGGCAATCATGGCCGCCGCATCCCGTTGAACAATTCTGGGAATCTCCTGCGCCGGGATCGTCATACGCTTATACTTTTCAAAGGGATGATTATAAGAAAAGATACCTCCGTAGGCCTGTACATGAGCAATGGCCTCCGCCTGGGTCACCTTATAGTTTCTGGCCTGATAATCAATCACCGGTACCTTGGTGGAAAAACAGTTCTTATGCTGGCCCGCTGCACTGATCTCCGTGGTGACAAAAGGCTTGATGCCATAACACTGGCCTATTTTGTCTGCCAAAACCCGCTGGCGCTGTATCACCTCGTCAAAACCATACTTGGCTTCGATTTCAAAATGATGGATTCGACAGTGCCCATGGCCATCCACTGCAATACGAAGCGTATCAAAGACATTATCCAAACCACCCATCTTCTCCGGTACATCCTGGGATAAATGCAGATAATACAGCCCGTCTTCCGCTTTTTTGCATTGGTGGATTTCATAATATAAATGGGCCGGCTTATGTTCCGGAGGTCTCTGGGATAAGCGAACATCCAGCATCACTTGTCCATCACACTCCAATCCCACTTTTAGCGTTACATCCGCCAATAACGAAACGGTATGTCGGCGTCCGGAAGAAAAAAACTCCACACTGCCCTTTTCCAAAATCATAGATTCTCCATCAAAAGTGACTTGGGCATCTTCACTGGCCATCCACCCGCACTCTTTACCGGAATAATCCTCATAAACTAAGGCCCCTTTAGTAAAATCAAAACAATTACAGGGGAATTCCTTAGGTCCCGTGCGCACATCATGGTCTGTAAATCGAATATAATGCATCCCCAATGATGCTGCATTATACATATGCCCTTCCATGCTGCTGCCCGGTTGATGACAGGTATGCAGATGCATCTGCATGGGATGATATTGATAACCCATTACAGCTGCGCCTCATACGCATCCATGTCAATGATGGTTCCATTCTTTCTTGCATCTTCTGCTGCAAATACGATCATATGATTTTCATAAGAGATGCGAGCCTCAGAAATAGAAGGATCCTTATCAATTCCCTTCACATAATCATACAGCGTCTTCACGATCCAC
>JAFUJY010000187.1 GCA_017467985.1 Bacillota bacterium | reverse complement strand
GTAGAAGAAGTGGAGAAGTTGATTCGAGGGGACCAGGTTACCGATAAGATTGTGGGTCAGGCGGAGAGTTTAAATGGCCGGCAGTTGGATCTGCGGTTTGATGCCATGTGCCCGGATGGCACGGGCAAGACCAAAGTATTGTTAAATGTGGAAGTGCAGAATAAGTATAATCCGGGGTATGATATAATCACACGAGGGATTTTCTACTGCGCACTGATGTTGGTGGCCGAAGATGGCGTGGAGTTTACCGGGCAGAATTATGGGGAGCTTAAAAAAGTCTATTCCATCTGGATTGCGGTCAATCCCCCTGTGATGGAGCAGGGCTGTATTAACCGATATGAGATGAATGAATTTCATATGCGGGGCGAGATGACCCGAGCTCGGAAGATCTACGATAAGCTGACGGTGGTACAGCTGAATTTGGGAGAAGATGACGATAACGGGATCTTGCGGATGCTGAATGTATTGATGGGTCGTACCTATTCAGTGTCCGAGAAAAAGCAGATTTTAGAAGAGGAATACGGCATAGCCATGACCAACGAAATGGAAGGAGATGTGGAAAAGGTGTGTAACTATAGTGAATGGGTGTACGAGAGTGGTGTGGAGCAAGGAATTCAAAAAGGAATTACCCAAGGTATGGTAAAAGGCGAAATGAATGCCATCGAAAGGATGATTCTGAATGTCATGAAGAAAATGAAAGGCTCACCAGAGGCTGCTATGGATTTTCTGGACATTCCTGAAGAAGATCGATTGATGTATGCAGAGCGGATCGGGCAAAGAGCGTAAAAGTGTAATTAAAAACCGGCTGAGACATTTCAGCCGGTTTTTCGATACATAAAGCTAAAAAGTTATACTTGAAATAATAATAATTTGCAGTATAATGATTTTAAGAAACATAGGTATGCAGAAAGAAATAGGGTCATAATTTATAATCTAGGGGGTCAAAACATGAAAACAGACAGATTTACAACTAACATTGCAATGGAACAGGTACAGATGCGGGATGGCTTTTGGAAGAATTATATGGAAACGATTCGAACAAAACTGATCCCGTACCAGTGGGAGGCGCTGAATGACCGGGTCGAAGGTGCAGCACCCAGTTATTGCATTCGTAATTTTCGGATCGCAGCAGGACTGGAACAGGGAGAGTTTGGCGGTAAGGTTTTCAGGACAGCGATGTAGCCAAGTGGCTGGAAGCCGTGGCCTATTCGTTAATCGTGCATCCTGATCCGGAACTGGAAAAGACTGCGGATGGGGCAATTGACTTGATCGTCAGTGCCCAGCAGCCGGACGGATACTTAAATACCTATTATATTATTACGGGGTTGGAGCAGCGCTGGACGAACCTGCGGGATAATCATGAGTTGTATTGTGCCGGTCACATGCCGGAGGCCAGTCTGAAGGATGAGGGGCGACGCCATGTGCGCGTGGAGCGGCAAAAATGGTTTGGAACCGCTTGTTGTCCTCCGAATCTGGCTCGCTTGGCGGGGTCGGTGTCGGATTATATGTACGGCAGAGGAGCAGACGGAACGCTCTTTGTACACTTGTATGCAGCCAGCGACCTTGAAATGGATGGGTTCAAGCTGCAGATCGAGACTCAGTATCCATGGGACGGGAAAGTGAAGATGACGGTGAAAACCTCTCGGCCGATCGGTAAAAAACTGGCATTGAGGATCCCGGGATGGTGCAGTGAATATGATGTACAATATAATGGTGGAACAGCGCATGGTGTCTTGAATGATGGTTATTATTACATTGAAAAAATGTGGCGTAATGATGATGTGCTGGAACTGGATCTGGATATGCCGGTAGAGATCGTGCGGGCGAACCCCAAGGTGCGTGCCAATGTGGGCAAGGCAGTATTGATGCGCGGACCGCTTGTATATTGTCTGGAAGAGGCTGATAATGGAAAGGATCTGCATCGGATTCGACTAATAGAAGGTGAACAGTATACGGCAGAATATGACCCGGACTTGCTGGGTAGTATTGTGAAGATTACAGGAAAGGGCTGTGTGCTGGAAGAATGGGACGATAATACGTTGTATGCATCCAAGCGCCCCTGTCGATTGCGGGAGACGAGATTGCAATGGATTCCCTATTATGCATGGGCCAACCGCAGCAGCGGTGAACTTATGGTTTGGATCAAAGAATAAAAAAAGAGTGTCCTCAAGTCAGGGAATGACATGAGGACACATTTTTTATGTTACGCTTAAATAATCACGCGCAATACAAACATATTATTTTCTGCAATAAACTGACATTTACCGCCCAGTTTCTCGGTTAGATAGAGAATGCTCTGGGTGCCATAGCCGTGCCCTTTTTGAGTAGAGGCAGGAAGTTGGTTGATCCAAGTCAGGGGATGCAGGGATGCGTTATAGGGGTTCTTCACTGAAAACAATAACTTCCCGTTAGAATGCTTCAGCATAAACCGGATCTGGCGTTCTGCGGGAGGCAGATCCATCTGGGCGTTTAGTGCATTATCCAGGGCGTTGGAAATGATGGAGGTGAACATGACTTCGTCCACGGAAAGGGTTTCCAGCTGTAAATCCACATGGAAGGCAACGTTCGACTTGCGGCATTTGCTCTCAAAATTAGAGAGGATGTAGTTGAGCGTATCGTTCTGGCAATAGCGGCGTAAGGCGGCGGATTCCACCTGGGCCACGTAGCCGGAAATTAAATTCAGAGCATTTTCCTTGTCGTTTTGCTCGATGCTTGTGGCAAGGGTGCTTAGCAGATGACGTAGGTCGTGGCGAAGAAGGCTGGTTTCCAGATTGCTTTTTCGGATGGATTCGATTTCCTTGGCCTGCTGCTGGACGGTGATTTCGATGATTTGGTTTTTGCGCTGGATTTGGGACTTTTTCTCATACTCCTGATAATAGACGATGCAAAAGGCCATAAATGCCACGCAAAGGAAAAAGGCTAAGAATTCGGCGGCCAAACGGTAATGCTTAATCCACATGTC
>JAFUJY010000186.1 GCA_017467985.1 Bacillota bacterium | reverse complement strand
GAGGGTAATCAATGATTACCCGCTCCAGCACGATCTTTCCTAATTTATGCAGCGCAAATACTGTTGCCAGATCATAATGATCATCCCGATCTCCATGGGGATGGAACAAATCGGTCAAATGGATCACATGAGAAATACTCATTTCGCTTTTACCTCCGCAATATAATCATTGATTACATTTTCAATAACGCAGAACGGTGCAGCACCACTCTTCAGCAACGCTTCATTAAACTCCTTATCCACAAAAGCTTTACCCAGTGCCACCTCTGCCTTTTGACGCAAAGCTGCAATTTCATGATATCCCACATAATAGGACTGGAAAGCCGCCGGATTGGCCTGCAGCTGTTTGTACTGCGGCTCCGGATCATCCATGACCAACCCCACCTCATTACAATAATCTGCAAACTCTTCCAGACTCCAACCATCATAATGAATACCTATATCCATTCCGATCAAGAGACAATAAATATACATTTCATATTCTTTTACCGCTCTCAATGCCCGCTGATCTGTAGACGGCAGATATCTAAAAGCTTCGTACTGAGCGTATACAGCATATCCTTCTGTAAAGGCATCGTTGCCGGCAAAAATCTTCTGATAATCATAGGGCAGATTCTCATAAGCATAAGCGTACTGATACATATGTCCCGGGAAACCTTCATGAGCTACTGTACCATATGTATCTACTGTGGACACATCTGCGCCAAAAGGATTTACACGCAGCTGCTTAGGTGTGGTTGCATCCAAAGCAGGAATATTAAAATACGCAGCAACGCCACTGGAAGAAGCAATCTCTTCATTAATATCCTTAATCTCATATTCCAGATTCTTTACTTCCGGAAAATCTTCAAACATCCGCTCCTCCACATACTGCAGAATCTCTTCGTAAGATTCAAAATCTGTAGTCGGATAAATGCCACTCAGTACGTTGATCACACCCTTATCGCCACTTTGCGCCAGAGAAATCAGATTATTAAAATGATTGGTTGCAGCCTCATCCATCATGGTACGGATCTCTTCTGCTGTCTTCGTGGAACCCACCGCCTGCTGCAGCACCAACTCATAGTATTCCTTACCATCGGTCATGTGAGCCAGACCCTTTTCGTTATTCTTGCCGTTTTTCTCCAATTCTTTCATCAGCTCAACCATCATTTCATAAGCAGGAATAAAGGATTCCTTAAAAGCGGTCTTAATCTGCGCCTTATATTCATCCGCCTTGGTTTTTTCCAGTTCCAACTTATCCACAGCTGCATTCAAAGAACTAAGAACCGTACTATCTTCACCCTTTTCCAGGATTCCCTCACAATATTCAATCACCGAATCAATGTCAATCATCAAGAGGCCTTTTTCCTCCTGAATCTTCGTATATTCCACCGTACTCTCCATATAGGGTTTGATATCCTGCAGCAGCAATATAACGTCTTTTACATCCTGCTCATCCCGCAGATTCCAATCCGCAAACATGGTAGCCAGCTGATAATGAATACCACCCATGCTGGAAAACATCTGGCCGTGATACTGGAACTTTTCCGCATAGGACTTCATGGCAAATTCGATCTGATATTCATAAATATCATACATGATCTGCTGTTCAGGAGTCAATTCATCCCTGTTAAAGGTCTTGAACTCGTCGTACAGCACCTGATTCATGGCAATCCCCTCTGCCATATCCTCTGTGGGTCTGGAACCCAGGTTCACTTCCACATCTGCGCTGTCAATCCCGTAAACTTCCGGATTTTCCACAAAAATATGATATGCGGTATAGTCACTGGCAATGGTATCAATAAACTCCTGCTGAATAAATGCATCAAAATTACGTTTTGCCGCTGCACTAATGACCACATTTCCGGTAATACTCTCTCCATCAATGGTCAAAAGGCCGGTTTCGGGGTCATATGTATAACCACCGGTTAAAACAACGCCGTCAATGGTTACTTCCACCGCCTTAGGTAAATCATACCCTTCTTCTGCCGTCAGCGTAGCAGTATAATCCTCTTTCGTCTGCCCAATCGCCGCTCCATCAGAAGTAATGCGATCCAATCCTGCGGTATCCACCGTCACTTCTTTGCTGCAGCCACTAAACAGCAGACTCATCACCATTACAAAACAAATTATAATACCAATCGACTTCTTCATTTTAATTCCTCCTTCTCATTCCCTTTGACTTCATTATACCACAACTCTTACCCAAAAGCTATGTTTAAACAAAAAAAGACGACACAGTTTTTAACCATGTCGTCATTTTTGTAATGTAGGAAAATTACTTAATGGTAGCCTTAGCGCCAACTTCCTCGATCTTCTTCTTCAGCTCTTCAGCCTCTTCCTTGCTAACAGCTTCCTTAACCTTCTTAGGAGCGGACTCTACCAGTTCCTTAGCTTCCTTCAGACCCAGACCGGTAATCTCACGAACAACCTTGATAACCTTGATCTTCTCAGCACCAACTTCGGTCAGCTCTACGTCGAACTCGGTCTTCTCTTCAACAGCCTCTGCGGGACCAGCAGCTACAACAGCAACGCCAGCAGCAGCGCTTACACCAAATGCTTCCTCAGCTGCGGTAACCAGTTCGGACAGCTCCAGAACGGACAGCTCCTTAACAGCATCGATAATTTCCTGAATACTTAACTTAGCCATAATACTTTAACCTCCTGAAATTGTAAGTGGTTTTACTTTAAGCGGCTCGAATTACTCGGCGTCGCTTGCTGCGGCACTCTCGCCGCCCTTGCTCTTCAGCACTTCGTTGATTACACGTGCAAAAGAAGCCATAGGAGCCTTGAAGCTTCCCAGCAACTTGGACAACAGAACTTCTCTTGACGGAATCTTAGCGATCTTGATGATAGTGTTGGAATCATAGTAAACGCCATCAACAACACCAGCCTTGAACTCCAACTTGTTGAACTTGGTCACAAACGGATCCAGACCACCTGCAGCAGCAGTTGCATCGTCATAGCTGAATGCTACAGCTGTGGGGCCTTCCAGATGCTTGGACAGTTCTTCAAACGGAGTACCTTTGATTGCGAAATTGATCATTGTGTTCTTGTAAACCTTATAGTCTACATTCTTCTCACGCAGGGCCTTACGCAGTTCAGTATCCTCTGCTACGGTCAAACCGCGAGCATCAACCAGAACCATGGATGCGGCCTTTTCGATCTTTTCCTTCAGCTCGTTAACAACCAGCTGCTTTTCTTCAATCTTGGGCACTTGATTCACCTCCTAGATATATTTCGCAGTATCGGTCACCCTTTACTGCATGAAAAAAGTCCTTCCGGAGCGAAGGACGAGGTTAATTGCAAAGTAATCATCATGACTCGGTCATGAACTCTTCTTTGTACCTCGGCGGGCATTACATTGAGCCTTGCGGCGCCAGCTGTCTCCGGCAACAGAACTATTGTAGTATATCACAGTTTTCGTGATTTGTCAATAACTTTTTTAATTTTTCGGGAAGAGTTCTTTATCGGAACTCTTCCCGAGATCCAGCTTTAATTAAGCCTCAACCTGTGCGGTATTTACCTTAACACCAGGACCCATGGTGGAAGCCAGGGTCAGGTTACGCAGGTACTGTCCCTTTGCAGCAGCCGGCTTAGCCTTTATAATTGCACCAATCAGAGTACGGAAATTGTCTTCCAGCTTTTCCTGACCGAAAGAAACTTTTCCAATCGGAACATGGATGATATTGGTCTTATCCAGACGATATTCAACCTTACCAGCCTTAATATCCTTGATAGCCTGAGTAACGTTCATCGTTACAGTACCGGACTTCGGGTTGGGCATCAGGCCCTTGGGACCCAGGATACGACCCAGACGTCCTACAACACCCATCATGTCGGGAGTTGCTACTACTACATCAAACTCGAACCAGTTCTCGCCCTGGATCTTAGCTACCAGCTCCTCAGCGCCAACATAATCAGCACCAGCAGCCTCAGCCTCTTTGGCTCTATCGCCCTTTGCGAATACCAGAACACGAACAACCTTACCAGTTCCGTGAGGCAGTACTACTGCACCACGAACCTGCTGATCTGCATGACGTCCATCTACGCCCAGACGAACGTGAACTTCTACAGTCTCATCAAACTTTGCCTTAGCAGTCTTAATAACAGTTCCGATTGCTTCAGACGGAGAATAAACGGCGGTCTTGTCAAATGCCTTGACAGCCTCCTGATACTTCTTACCTCTCTTCATGAGATATACCTCCTTGTGGTTATAACGGGGAGCTTCCCTCCCACGGTGTGTTAAAATGCTTGTTTTTGTTTTCTCAATTCTTCAGGCCCCAGAATTGCCCTCTTGAATTTTGCATGTCCACAGCGGCAGGACATGGAGAAATATAACTCAATTATTGTTTGGATTACTCTTCTACTACAATACCCATGCTTCTAGCGGTACCAGCAATCATGCTAATTGCAGCTTCAACGCTTGCAGCATTCAGATCGGGCATCTTCAGCTCAGCGATTTCCTTCACCTGAGCCTTGGTGATCTTTGCAACCTTTGTTGTGTTCGGCTTACCGGAACCGGACTCAATCTTGGCAGCCTTCTTCAACAGAACAGCAGCCGGGGGAGTCTTGGTAACGAACGTAAAGGTCTTATCCTGGTATACAGTGATAACTACCGGGATGATCATACCAGCCTGGTTAGCGGTTCTGGCGTTGAATTCCTTTGTGAAAGCAGGAATGTTAACACCATGCTGACCCAGCGCAGGACCTACCGGAGGAGCCGGAGTCGCCTTGCCTGCGGGAATCTGCAGCTTAATATATCCAGTAATTTTCTTTGCCATGTTAATGACACCTCCAAAGTTTCTACTTCTTCATCGTCCGTAACATATGTACGGACTATTTCCTTAAAATTTACAGTTTCTTGACCTGGCTGAATTTGAGTTCGACCGGCGTTTCTCTGCCCATCATAAAGATCTTTGCAGAGAGAGACTGACTGGCTACGTCAATGTGAGTAATCTCACAAATTGAACCTGCCATCGGGCCATCCGCGATCGTTACGTTTTCGCCGACTTCGAATTCTGAAGAATTCTGCATATGAACACCTAAATTCTTCACTTCTTCTTCTGTCAGAGCAACCGGCTTGGATCCGGGACCAACAAAGCCCGTAACACCTCTGGTGTTTCGTACAACATACCAGGTATTATCATTCATGATCATGTTCACCAGAACATAACCAGGGAACACCTTACGCTGTACAGTAACGGTCTTGCCGTTCTTTTCTTCCTCGCAATCCTCGAGGGGCACTGCAACTTCCAGAATCTGATCATGCATATTCCGGTTATTTACAGTCTTCTCGATATTGGCTTTCACCTTATTCTCGTAGCCAGAATATGTGTGAACCACATACCATCTTACTTCAGAATTTACTTCGTCTGCCATATCTCATTCATCCTCATCAAATAAATAGTCCCTGAATGAGTTCACGCAGACTGACGAACAGCCAATCGTATGCTCCAATTACTACTGCAAACACTGCGCAGAACACTACGACGATTGCGGTCTTTTGAGCCAATTCCTTTTTGTTCGGCCAAATTACCTTCTTGAACTCACCTTTCAGCTCTTTGAAACTAAAGTTGAACATGTTTGTTCTCCTTTCTCCACTTTGTCACAGGATTATCTGGTCTCCTTATGAGCCGTGTGGCGCTGACAGAAACGGCAATACTTCTTAGTTTCCATTCTGTCGGGGTGCTTTTTCTTGTCCTTCGTCGTGTTGTAGTTCCGCTGTTTGCACTCTGTGCATTCCAAGGTTATCTTTGTACGCACAACTTCCACCTCCATTGGTTTGTTTCATAATCATTAGAAGCAACTTTTGGGCATAAAAAAAAGAGCTCCTAAGTGTTACCCGATAATTTTATCACAGATGGGGGGTATTGTCAAGATATTTTTTAAATAATACGGAGATTTTTGCAGATTTTTTGCACATCAGAAAATAGCATCCCAAAGCTCGATGACCATTTGCACCAAGTCGCTCACTGCATCTATAATCTTATAAATTTTATCAGATTTCTCTTTCTTTTCTTCCAGCTCATTAGACTTCTTATCTTTTCCAAACATGACAACCCCTCCTTACTTGCTCTTTTTTAGTATACATCTTTTTTGTGGCAACTGCAAGTCCTTTATGGCCGAATGGTTATACTCCAGAAGCATATGTCCAAGTCCGGTACTGCTCCCTTCAAAGCTGCGGCACACTTTTCCACCGTACTGCCGGAGGTATAAATATCATCCACTAAGACTGCCGTCCCCTTAGGCATTGAAGCTGTTTCTTCTATTATAAATGCACCTTTCAAGCTTTCCCGGCGGGCCCGGGCACTCATCTGTTTCAAAGGATCAGTATTGACACTGCGCTTTAATCCTTCCCACACAGGTACATTTAAGAACCGTCCCAATTGACGCGCAACTTCCGCCGCCTGATTGTAGCCCCGTTCCCGCAGACGTTTCTGGTGAATGGGCACTGGTACCAGGAAAAACGTTCCTAAATTACTAAACCAATCCTGATCATACACCATCATCAGCTTAGCATAACCGGGCGCATAATCCTTCATTCCACCAAACTTAAATTGCTGTATGGACTCTCGCATTGCCCCGTCATACAAAAAGGTGCTCCGTCCCGTCGTCACATTTTTGTGTTCACGGCACCCAGAGCACCTCTCCCCTTCTTCTTCCACCGGACGGCTGCAAACAATGCAGCGTGGTCCCGTAGGTAAAAACTGTTCCGGATGACATTGTCGACACAGTGGGATGCTCTGCTGTGCGTCCACGATTTGGTCACACAGCAGGCACCGCTGAGGATAAAGCATCCGTTTTAAGATCGTCTTTAATTCCATTCTTATTCCTTACGCATAGTAAATGTCACTGTATAATGGGACTCCACTCCATCACCCTGGGGGATCAACATCGAAGATGCCATACCATCCATATATCCTGTATACTCATAATCACATTCAATAATAACCCCGGCAAACTCCACTGTATAATCTTCTACCGCTCGGTTCTCTATTTGAGACAAGATCCCCACCAGACCACCTTTCCAGAAAACTCCCGGTTGAGCTCCCACAAAAGCCCCGGCTGCCGCCATCATATTGGCATCAGAAGAAAACAGCATATGATCTCCCTCATAGGTCAATACGATCCCTTTGAGCACACCATCTTCTACTTCATACTGCCATTTTGCCTCTACCGGATTATCCCCCCAATAAACAGTGGTATGATCCGACTGCACCAATTGGCCTTCCACATTCATCTGAATCGAGTAATCACCATACAGATAGCTGCGATAATCATTAAAGTTTTCCGCAAATTCCAGAACTGTCAAATCACCCCGATTATGAGGCAACTGTGCATTCAACGCAAGAACTGTGGTTATGCCGAACACAACACCCCATACTGCCAAGCTTACCCATGGACGATAGTCCTTCTGATCCACAAACTCATATTCCAGACCAAAATCCCAGTCCAGCGGTTCATTATTGACTCCATACTGTTTATATGTTTTCCACAACCGTATCCAGGAATAGATCGGGATCTGAAAACCTAAGCCCTTCCATAACATTTCCCTGGTACGTTCCCGGCCTTCAGCCACAGTCAAATTGCATCCATCAGCATTATGTATCCGGATCCCCAATAGCCATTTACCGGGAGTACAGCCCCACTTATGAAGCATCAGAGGCTCGGTCAGATATACGATCAACAGCGACAATACCACCATTATGATGTTTACGATATTTTGAATCATATCATTCATAGGAGGATGCATCCTGAAAATACCATATAATATAATATCCAACACAAGTCCTACCAGAACAAAATCCGTTTCCCTGGCCAGTAAACGCTTTACAGGATGGGGCTGTTCATATGTAATGTCCCGACTAAGCACATAGCTTTCAGGATACATTCCATTATTATTAGAAGAAACTCGAGGCTTCTTCTCCTCTTCTTCCAGCATCCGCAAATACCAGGCTGCATTCAGCTCGCTGTAACGAACCTGATCCTCCCGCATACGCTCGCATACCTTTTGTGCCGCCGCAATCTCCTGACGTTTCGCCTCCAGTTCCTGGATTTTCTTTTCCAAAACCACCCCCAGCTCCACATCAGACTTCTGCAGTGACCGAATCTCTTCAATAGACAACTTCAGCCGCCGCAGCAATTTTACCTTCAGTAAAGTATTTACATCTTCCTCTGAGTAATCACGATAGCCATTGTCATGGCGCAAGGGACTGATCAACCCTTCCTTTTCGTAATACCGAATATTGGCCCGTTCCAGCTTAGTCCGGCGTTCCATCTCGCGAATATCCATGATAACTCCCCCTTTCATGGTCTCAGTATAAGCTATAAAGTTACTTTACAGTCAAGCATTTTCTATATTATTTTTCCCAAAAACTTCTTTTAAGCGAATCTGCAGGGCAGAATTACGCATGGTCGGGCGATCATTATCCACCATGCGCTGCACCGTCCCTTCATCACCAATGATAACCACGATCTTCTTGGCGCGAGTCACTGCAGTATATAATAAATTCCGGCAAAACAGCATGGGTGAACCACCCAATAAGGGCAATACAATTACAGGACTCTCCGTACCCTGGGACTTATGAATGGTGATGGCATATGCCAGCTCCAATTCTTCCAAGGCAGAATACTCGTAGTCCACTTCTCTTTTATCATCAAACCTCACTCGTACGGTTTTATTCACCAAATCAATGCTCAACACACGACCAATGTCGCCATTGAATACACCTTGCCCCTCTTCCAGAGCATAGCCAAATTGGTTATTGATTTTCCAGGGCACATTGTAATTGTTGCGAATCTGCATGACTTTGTCCCCTTCCCGCAGCTTGCTCTGTCGGAACTCAATCTCTTTTTTCTCCTTATGGGGCGGATTTAACACCGCCTGCAGCAGCAAATTCATCTGCTCCACACCCAAAGGGCTCTTTTTCATGGGTGTCAGCACTTGAATATCATCCACCGGCGAACACTTGGCATACTTAGGCATACGAGTCTTCACCACTTCTGCCAAAGTCTGGGCCGCCTGCTCCTGATTTGTTCTTTTCATAAAGAAAAAGTCCGTCCCCGGAGTATTGAATTCCGGATATTGTCCATGCAAAATACGATGGGCGTTAGAAACAATACGGCTTGTATCACTCTGTCGGAAAATTCGATCCAGGCGCACCACCGGGATACATTCCGAAGAAATAATATCCTTCAATACATTTCCCGGTCCAACAGAGGGCAGCTGATCCATATCCCCCACTAAAATCAGACGAGTTCCCGGCACAACCGCCTTCAACAGACTATTCATCAGCAATACATCCACCATGGACATCTC
>JAFUJY010000185.1 GCA_017467985.1 Bacillota bacterium | reverse complement strand
TATACACACAGAAAAAACCATGGAGAATTCAAGATCGGGACTTGACTTTTTTGCCCATGTATCGTAATCTTGTTAGGTGAGGTGTGATAATGAAAAAGATTTTTATTGTTTTTGTGATGATTTTACTGCTGGCCGGCTGTACGGCACAAGTGGAGGAAGGGGACAAGCTCACTGTTGTAGCTGTCAATTTCCCGGGGTATGACTTTGCCCGCCAGGTGTGTGGAGAGGGTGCCGAGGTAATTATGTTGGTAAAGCCGGGGATGGAAAGCCACTCTTATGAACCATCTCCTCAAGATATGATTTTGATTGAGCAATGTGATTTGTTTATTTATGCAGGCGGAGAGTCCGATGAATGGGTGAAGCAGCTATTAGAAAGTGTGCATAATGATATGGGTGTGATTTCTATGCTGGATTGTGTGGAAGGTCTGGAAGAGGAACATATCCATCATGGTTGGGAGGAACATATGCATGAGCACCATGATCACAATCATGATGAATTGGATGAGCATGTTTGGACAGATCCTGCTAATGCAGCCTTGATTGCCCATGAGATTGCACATGTAATGGCGGAGCTAGACCCGACGGAGGCAGATACTTACGAGAAAAATGCTCACGCTTATAATGAAAAGATGTTGGAGTTGGATCAACAGTTTCAGGAGATTGTGGACGGGGCAAACCGGAATGTATTGATTTTTGCAGACCGTTTTCCCATGCGGTATTTTACCCATCGATATGAATTGGAGTATTATGCGGCGTTTTCAGGGTGTTCCCATGAAACGGAACCCAGTGCGGCAACCCTGGTGTTTTTAATTGATAAAGTAAGAGAAGAACAGATTCCGGTGGTACTGCAGATGGATTTGTCCGATGGCAGGACTGCAGATACAGTATGTGCTGAAACCGGTGCGGTAAAACGGACTTTTTATTCCGGGCATACGGTAACTGCCGAGCAGTTGGAAAATGGAATTACTTATGAAGAATTGATGCGGATGAACTTAGATGTATTAAAGGAGGCGTTGGGGTAATGGCACATTTAATTTGTCGTAATGTATCCATGTCCTATGAGGGACGAACGGTTGTAGATAATTTGTCCTTGGAATTACCCCGAGGAGCCTATTTGTGTATTATCGGCGAGAACGGAACCGGTAAGAGTACGCTGGTAAAGGGTGTCTTAGGATTAAAACAGCCATCATCAGGCCAGATTTTATTTGGTGAAGGATTGCTGCAGCGTCAAATCGGTTATCTTCCTCAGCAGAGTACCCGGCATCGGGAGTTTCCGGCATCGGTGCGGGAAGTGGTGATGTCCGGTTTTTTGAATCAGCATGGATACAGTCCTTTCTATAAGAAGGAAGAGAAAGTCAGAGCGAAAGAAGTTCTGTCGATGTTGGGCATTGGAGAACTGGAACATCGCAGTATTCAGGCATTGTCCGGTGGTCAGCAGCAGCGGGTATTATTGGCTCGGGCCTTGTGTGCGGCCAGCAGCATGCTGCTGTTGGATGAGCCTACGGCAGGGTTGGATGCGGAGGCTTCCCAGGAAATGTATGAATTGTTGGAGAGGCTGCATCAAGAACAAAAAATGACCATTCTTATGGTAACACATCATTTAGCAGAAGTTAAAAAATATGCTACCCACATTTTACGACTGCGGGGAGATGGCTATTTCTTTGGGACGGTGGCAGAGTACGAAGAGGAGGTTGGGAAAAATGGTTGAATTTATTGATGCTTTATTTTCCTATGCCTTTTTGTCCCGGGCGCTGGCAGCGGGTTTGTTGATTTCTCTATGTGCGGCACTTTTAGGGGTGAGCATGGTACTGCGTCGATATTCCATGATTGGTGATGGATTGTCCCATGTGGGCTTTGGGGCGGTGGCGCTGGCTGCAGCCATGAATTTAGCGCCGTTAACAGTGGCGATTCCGGTGGTTCTGGTTGCGGCATTGCTCTTACTGCGCTTTACCGGCAGCGGTAAGTTAAAGGGAGATGCGGCCATTGCCATGATCTCCAGTGTGGCTTTGTCCATTGGTGTAATTATTGTGGCCAAGGCGGATGGCGTGAACATTGACCTGAATAGCTATCTGTTTGGCAGTATTTTGGTCATCAGCGAAAGTGATCTGTGGCTGTCAGTTATTTTGGCGGCGGCGGTGTTGGTATTATTTGTGGGCCTATATTCCAGGATTTTCACCATAACCTTTGATGAGACTTTTGCCCGGGCAACGGGCGTACGCACTGGAGCATTTAATACGCTGATCGCAGTGTTGATGGCAGTGACCATTGTGTTGGGAATGAGAATGATGGGATCCTTATTGATTTCAGCGGTTATTATTTTCCCGACACTCAGTGCCATGCGTTTGTGCAGAAGTTTTAAGGGCGTGACCATTGCAGCAGCATTGGTGGCAGTGCTGGGCTTTACCATAGGCTTGATTATTTCATTTGTATGGGGAACGCCGGTGGGAGCCAGTATTGTGGTGGTGAACTTTGCCATTTTTGTAATTACTGCGATTATTGGCAGGATTTATCCAGAAAAACATTGAATTTTAGCGCTGGATGTAGTATGATAGAATAGTACAATTAGATTATATGATACCGGGGTGAGCCCCGTTTTTAGAGAGGATTGGAAGACATGTGGTCAACAAATATTGGAATTGACTTGGGGACCTCCAGTGTTTTGGTATACATCCGTAAGAAGGGTATCGTACTGCGTGAGCCTTCTGTTGTTGCGGTAAATACTCAGGAGGATAACCAGGTGGTTGCTGTGGGTGAAGAGGCACGTAAGATGATTGGTAGAACGCCCAAATATCTGACAACCATTCGTCCTTTGCGTGAGGGTGTTATTTCAGACTTTGGCTATACAGAAAAGATGCTGAAGTATTTTGTAGAACGAGCAATTGGCCGTCGTTTTTTGAAGTCTACCATCGCAGTGTGTGTACCTAGCGGTGTAACGGAAGTAGAAAAGCGTGCGGTAATGGATGTGGCATATCAGGCCGGTGCCAGCAAGGTGCACATTATTGAGGAACCTTTGGCAGCAGCCATCGGTGCAGGTGTGGATGTGTCCAAGGCGGCCGGAAGCTTGATTGTGGATATCGGCGGCGGCACTACAGATGTAGCTGTTGTTTCTCTGGGTGGTATTGTTTTGAGCGAGTCCATCAAGGTGGCCGGCGATGTTTTTGATGATTTCTTAATTCGCTATGTGCGTAAGCGCTATAATCTGCTGATTGGTGACAGAACCGCTGAGGAAGTGAAGACCAAGATTGGCGAGGCTTACCATGCGGAGGAGAATCATTTTATGGATGTAAAGGGCCGTGACTTGGTAACGGGGCTGCCGGCAACCGTGCGTATCACCTCCCAGGATACGCTGGAAGCTTTTAAGGAGCCTCTGACTTCGATTCTGGATACGATTCATAGTGTATTGGAGCGGACACCTCCGGAGTTGGCTGCAGATATTATGGATCGTGGTATTGTTATGACCGGCGGTGGAAGTATGCTGCATGGTATGGATCGTCTGATCCAGGAAAATATGGGTATTGACGTATTTGTCGCTGAGGACGCAGTTTCCTGTGTAGCCATCGGCACCGGCAAATATGTGGAATATATGACACAAAAATATTAAGTGATAATAAGGAGAGTATAATATCATGAATACGAAAAGATTATTTTCTTCTGAATCTGTAACAGAAGGACATCCGGATAAGATCTGTGATCAGATCTCTGACGGAGTATTGGATGCGATTTTGGCTCAGGATCCCGAGGCGCGTGTAGCTTGTGAGACAGCTGTAACTACCGGTTTGGTGTTGGTTATGGGTGAAATTTCCACGAAGTGCTATGTGGATATTCAAAAGATTGTAAGAGAGACCATTCGCGGTATTGGTTATGACCGTGCAAAGTATGGTTTTGACTGTGATACCTGTGCAGTATTGGTGGCGCTGGACGAGCAGTCTCCTGATATTGCTATGGGTGTTGACAAGTCTTTGGAAGCAAAGAATGGTGCAGATGATGATGGTATGGAGACCGGCGCCGGTGACCAGGGTATGATGTTTGGTTTTGCTTGTGATGAGACTCCTGAATTGATGCCTATGCCCATTGCACTGGCTCATCGTCTGACGAAGAAGCTGGCAGAGGTTCGTAAAAATGGTACACTGGCTTACCTGCGTCCCGATGGTAAGGCACAGGTAACGGTGGAATATGATGAAAATGATCAGCCCACTCGTGTAGATACTGTTGTTGTTTCTTCTCAGCATAGTGAAGATGTAACCCTGGAAACTCTGCGTGAGGATATCATCCGCGAAGTCATCAAGACTACCATTCCCGCGGAGATGTTGGATGAAAATACCCGTTTCCTGATCAATCCCACCGGTCGTTTTGTTATCGGTGGACCTCAGGGCGACTCCGGTTTGACCGGTCGTAAGATTATTGTTGATACCTATGGTGGATATGCCAGCCACGGTGGAGGTGCTTTCTCCGGTAAGGATCCCACAAAGGTGGACAGAAGTGCGGCTTATGCTGCTCGTTATGTGGCTAAGAATATCGTGGCAGCAGGTCTGGCGAAGAAGTGTGAGCTGGAATTGGCCTATGCCATTGGTGTGGCTGAGCCTGTTTCCATCCATGTGGATACCAAGGGCACCGGTGTAATGTCTGATGAGAAGCTGGTAGATGTCATCCGTACTAATTTTGATCTGCGTCCGGCAGCTATTATTAAGGCACTGGATCTGCGTCGTCCCATCTTTAAGCAGACTGCAGCTTACGGTCATTTTGGTCGTACAGAGCTGGATCTGCCTTGGGAGCGCACCGATAAGGTTGAGGCATTGCGCGCAGCGCTGTAAAGGAGTATAATGAAAGAGTCCAATCGAGTGGAGGGGCTGGTCACGGAAGTGATCTATGCCAACGAAAAAAACGGATATAAGGTCTGCGAGATTGAACAAGAAGACGGAGAGATCGTAACGGTTGTGGGTATTATGCCGGATGTGCAGTCCGGTGAAACCATTAAAGCCGAAGGTGTTTGGAAAGAACACGCTACTTACGGTCCCCAGTTGGAAGTAAAACAGTTTGAGAAATCCATGCCGAAGACCCGGGAAGCCATTGAGCGCTATCTCGGGTCCGGCGCGTTAAAGGGCGTTGGTCCGGCGTTAGCCAAGAGAATTGTGCAGACTTTTGGTGATGAAACGCTGGAAGTGATGGCCAAGGAGCCGGAACGGTTAGCCGAAGTTCGGGGGATCAGCATGAAAGGTGCCATGGAACTGGGCGCCCAATTTCAGGAGCAGACCTATTTACGAGATACCATGATTTTTTTGCAGCAATACGGGATTACACCGGCGCTGTCTATGAAAATCTATAAGCAATATAAAGAAAATACCATTACCGTGATGCGCACGAATCCTTATGCGCTGGCGGATCAGGTGCGGGGCATTGGTTTTCGTCGAGCAGATGCCATCGCTTACCAGATGGGAATGGCTGCGGACGCACCGGAACGGGTGCGAGCCGCTATGAAGTATGTCCTTTCGGAAGCTTCCGGAGATGGACATGTGTATTTATCTTTGACTGAATTAGAGGACCGCGTAGCACAATTGACTGGTGTTGTGGGCATGGATGTGGAAAACATGAAGCTGCAGCTGGTTATGGATGGCCAGGTGGTGGAAAAGGTTATTAATGAAGAGAAAGTTTTGTACCTGACACCTTTTTATAAGGCGGAAATGAATGTGGCAGTGAAACTGGCTGAATTGGCAGAAGTGGAGAATCCGGAGAAGGTGGCCATGGATGCATTGCTGGCTTCAGAAGAGAAGAGACATCAGATTACGCTGGCAGATCAGCAGCGCATGGCAATTCATGAAGCGATGAACCATGGCGTATTGGTGATCACCGGTGGTCCGGGTACAGGAAAAACCACGATTATTAATGTTTTGCTGGATATTTTGGAGTCTCGAAAAGAGGAATATTTGCTGGCAGCTCCCACGGGCCGTGCGGCGAAGCGTATGAGTGAAGCCACCGGGCGGGAGGCTCAGACCATTCATCGTCTGCTGGAGATTGATTTTCAGCCGGATGATGAGAATGCGCCTCAAAGTTTTAACCGTAACGAAGACAACCCGCTGGAGGCGGATGTGATCATCGTGGATGAGATGTCCATGGTGGATGTATTGC
>JAFUJY010000184.1 GCA_017467985.1 Bacillota bacterium | reverse complement strand
GGCGGCAGAGCTTCCGGCACTGCACGTGCACAGCGAGGATACGGACGGCAGCATGCGGGACATGACAGGCACCGCCGACCACCCGCAGACCGAGTTTGTGGCCGTGCGCTTTGGCAATGTCCTGGGCAGTAACGGTTCCGTTATTCCCTTATTTAAGAAGCAGATCGCTCAGGGTGGCCCGGTGACGGTGACTCACCCTGACATCATCCGCTATTTCATGACTATCCCCGAGGCAGCCTCCCTGGTGCTGCAGGCGGGTACATACGCCGACGGCGGCGAAATCTTCGTGCTGGACATGGGTTCACCGGTCAAGATCGACACCCTGGCCCGCAACCTGATTAGCCTGTCCGGCCTGAAGCCTGATGTGGATGTTAAGATTGTCTACACCGGCCTTCGTCCCGGCGAAAAGTTATACGAAGAAAAGCTGATGGAGGAGGAGGGCCTGAAAAAGACTCCCAACGATCTGATCCACATTGGCTGCCCCATCCCCTTTGATGCAGATACCTTCCTGGATCAGCTGCAGAGGCTGATGGAAGTGGCCTACGACGGCGATGAAGAGCAGGTTCGCCAGATGATCGCCGAGGCCGTACCTACCTATCATAAAGCAGAGTAATTGGAGAAATACAATGCAACCATTTGAACAAAAAGTCTGGCTTGCCTCACCCACCATGCATGGTGAGGAGCTGGCCTATATGCAGCAGGCCTACGACACCAACTGGATGTCCACCGTAGGTGCCAACATCAACGAGGTGGAAAAACTGGCTGCCGACAAGACCGGTGCCAAACATGCTGTGGCCCTGTCCTCAGGCACCGCAGCCCTGCACCTGGCCATGAAGCTGGCAGGCATCCAAAAAGGCGACAAGGTCTTTTGTACCGACGTAACCTTTGGTGCCACCGTCAATCCCGTGGTTTATGAGGGGGGCACACCCATCTTTATCGACACCGAGTACGACACCTGGAACATGGACCCGAAAGCCCTGGAAAAGGCCTTTGAGCTCCATCCGGAAGTGAAAGTCATCGTAGTTGTCCACCTGTATGGCACGCCCTGCAAGATGGACGAGATTCAAAAAATCGCCAATAAGCATGGCGCCATCATCATAGAAGATGCCGCCGAGTCCCTGGGAGCCACTTACAAAGGTCAGCAAACCGGGGCCTTTGGTACATACAATGCCATTTCCTTCAACGGCAACAAGATCATCACCGGTTCCTCTGGTGGTATGCTGTTGACCGGCGATGAAGAGGCCGCCAACAAAGCCCGCAAATGGTCCACCCAGTCCCGGGAAAACGCTCCCTGGTACCAGCATGAAGAGATCGGTTACAACTACCGCATGAGCAATGTGATCGCCGGCGTGGTACGGGGCCAGTTCCCCCACCTGGAGGAGCACATCGCCCGTAAAAAAGAGATCTATATGCGCTACAAAGAGGGCTTTAAGGACCTGCCGGTCATCATGAATCCTTACGATGAAGCTAACAGCGAGCCCAACTTCTGGCTGAGCTGCATGATGATCCAGCCTGAAGCCATGTGCAAGCAGGTGCGCAGCGACAGCGAAGCCGCCTACATCAAGGAGGCAGGCAAGTCTTGTCCCACCGAGATCCTGGAAAAGTTGGCAGCTCACAATGCAGAGGGCCGTCCCATCTGGAAGCCCATGCACATGCAGCCCATCTTCCGCATGCACGAATTTATCACGGCAAAGGGCAGCGGCCGAGGTCAGACCAACGCCTACATCTCCGGCAGCAGTACCGATGTGGGAGCAGACATCTTCCACCGGGGCCTGTGCCTGCCAAGTGATATCAAAATGACCAACGAGCAGCAGGATGTGGTGATCGAGATCGTCAAGAGCTGCTTTGAAGGATAAGGAAAAGTAATGAAGCATAATCAAGGAATCTATGAAAAGTATATCAAGCGTCCTCGGGACTGTATCATTGCCCTAACGGCTCTGATAGTCCTCAGTCCAATCTTATTGATCGTAGCCATCCTGGTACGCATCAAGCTGGGCGGCCCCGTACTCTTCACCCAGGAGAGGCCGGGCAAGGACGGCAAGATCTTCAAGATTTACAAGTTCCGCACCATGAGCAACGCCAAAGACAGCGAGGGCAACCTCCTGCCGGATGCAGTGCGACTGGGAAAGTTTGGTAAGCTCTTAAGAAGCACATCGCTGGATGAGTTACCGGAATTATGGAACATTGTAAAGGGAGATATGTCGATCGTAGGGCCGAGACCGTTGTTGGTGAGGTACCTATCCAGGTACGATGCCCATCAAGCGAGACGCCATGAAGTGAGACCAGGTTTCACCGGTCTTGCGCAAGTAAATGGCCGCAACGCCATCAGCTGGGAAGAAAAGTTCAACTACGATGTGCAGTATGTAGACAATATTACATTCCTTGGGGATTGCAAGATCATCTTCCAGACAGTAAAGACAGTGCTGCTGCGGGAAGGTATCAGTTCCGAAACTTCAGTTACGATGGAAGAGTTTATGGGAACTCAGGAGTCAACATGACAGAAGAAAAGAAATTAGTCATCATCGGTGCCAGTGGCCACGGTAAAGTGGTTGCAGACATTGGGAAAAAATGTGGTTATTGTGAAATTGTTTTTCTGGATGATGACATAACTAAAAAGGAATGCGGCGATTATCCCGTGGTGGGAACCAGTCGAGATGTGTGTCAGTTTAAGGACTGGGAAATCATCATTGCCATCGGTAATGCAAAAGTTCGCAGACAGATGCAGCAGGCGTTAAGTAATGATGGTTTTAGGATGGCGACACTGGTACATCCACAGGCGGTGATCGGCGAAAACGTAACCATCGGTACAGGAAGCGTGGTCATGGCGGGAGCGGTGGTTAATCCATCCAGTTGTATCGGCGTAGGCTGCATTATCAATACTTGTGCCTCGGTAGACCATGATTGCATTTTGAGTGACTATGTACATATCAGCGTAGGTGCTCACGTAGCGGGAACAGTGACCATTGGTGAAGGCACATGGATCGGGGCCGGAGCTACGGTAAGTAATAATGTAAATATCACCGGCGAGTGCATGATCGGTGCAGGAGCTGTGGTGGTGCAGGATATTAAAGAAATTGGTACATATGTAGGAATACCAGCGAGGAAGAGTAAATGAAAATCTTGTATGTAACTACGATCGGTATTACGATGGGTTTCTTCAAAGAATTGATCAAGCAATTGATAGAAGAAGGCCATACCGTGGACATTGCGACTAACGAAAGCGACAGTAAGGTTCCCGAACTGTATCGGGAGCTTGGTTGTAAGATCTACCAGCTTTCCTGTTGTCGTTCTCCGTTTCGTAAGGAGAATCTTACAGCTGTTCGAGAAATCAAGAAGTTGGTAGAAGAGAATCATTACGATATCGTACATTGTCATACTCCGATAGCTGCGGTATGTACTCGATTCGCTTGTCAGAAAGTACGCAAGAGCGGAACCAGAGTCTTCTATACTGCCCATGGTTTTCACTTCTATAAAGGTGCTCCACTGGTCAATTGGTTAGTGTATTATCCGGTAGAATGGTTGTGCGCACATTTTACGGATGTTCTAATTACCATCAACAAAGAGGACTATGCGAGGGCACGAAAGCACATGCATGCAAAGCGTGTGGAATATGTGCCAGGTGTGGGAATTGATGTGGAGAAGTTTGCTAATGTGCAGGTGGACAGAGCTGCGAAGAGGAGAGAGATTGGGGTACCGGAAGATGCGACAGTGCTGATTTCTGTAGGCGAATTAAGTAAAAGAAAGAATCACGAGATTATAATCAAAGCATTGAGTCAAATTGAAAATAACAACATCCATTATCTAATTGTGGGAGAAGGATCACTACTACAGTATTTACAGAAATGTGTGAGTGAACAACATTTAGAGCAAAGAGTACATTTTCTGGGATATCGTAAAGATGTTGCAGAATTATACAAAAGCTCAGATATTTGTTGTTTCCCATCGATACATGAAGGTCTGCCGGTTGCGTTAATGGAAGCAATGGCTAGTGGCTTACCGGTGGTTTGTAGCAAGATTAGAGGGAGTATCGATTTGATAAACGAGGGTGAAGGCCATTTGTGTGATACACTTGATACAGATGGCTTTGCACAAGCAATTTCATGTCTAGTGGAAGATAAAGAACTACAGTTAAAGATGGGAAAAATGAGCAAAGAGAGTGTCGATAAATATTCTATTGAAACGATAATAAAAGCTATGAACAAATGTATGAAAAAATAGATAACAGCGCAAAGGACATCAGAGATAAGAAAAATATATTATTAACAATGAGGTGGTTGGTGTATGACAACTTTAGATGTTCCTCAAATTACTATTATAGTTCCAGTATATAATGCTGAAAAATATTTAGATCAGTGTTTAAGGTCAATTGTTACTCAAACATACCGTAATCTAGAAGTTATTTTAGTTGATGATGGCTCGACAGATAATAGTGGAGAAATATGTGATCAATATGCATCTAGTGATTCTCGTATCATAGTTATTCACCAATCCAATATGGGAGTATCTCATTCAAGAAATATAGGGATAGAAAAAGCCAAGGGGGACTACATTATATTTGTTGATAGCGATGATTGGATAGACGAAAAGCTCTGTGAAACTCTTCTCGATGCTGTTATTACATACAATGTTGAGGCTGCTGTGTGCGCCTACATACGAGAATATCCTAATAAGTCATTACCGAAGATACTACATGAAAGAAATACTGTTTTCAGTGGTAAAGTAATGCAACGTATTATTTGTGGACCAATTGCAAAGGAACTCGAAAATCCAGAGAATATGGATAGTTATGGCACATTGTGGGGACATATATATCCGGCCCGGGTTCTTAAAAAGCACGAGATGATGGATTTGAGTAAAATTGGGACAGCAGAAGATGTTTTATATAATTTTAAGATTTTTTCTGACATTAAAAATATAGTGTATGTTATACAACCTCTTTATCACTATAGAAAAGACGTGAAAACATCAATAACATCTACATATAAACCGGATTTGTGGTGTAAATGGGAAAGGTTATATTCTGAGTTTAAAAAAGTTATTCAAGAAAATGATTTAGATCCAATTTATTATCAAGCTCTTTCAAACAGAATAGCAATTAACACTTTAGGGTTAGGATTAAATTGTGTTGAGGATAACGCAAGCTTTTATGAAAAATATAAGAGAATTAAAGCTATACTTGCAAATTCACAGAGGAAAGACGCGATGAAGTGTTTGATGCTAGAAAATATGCCAATTTATTGGAAGTTTTTTTTCGTTTGTGCAAAGTGTAGATTATCATTTATGCTTTGTGTACTACTGCTTGTTATTTCAAATATGAGAGGCCAAATGTAATATGTGTAAATTTAAAGTATCAATTATAATCCCGGCATATAATGCATCGAATTATCTTACTGAGGCTATTGATTCAGCATTAGCGCAGACCTATCCTAATGTAGAGATTATTGTTGTAAATGATGGTTCGAAAGATGATGGAGCCACAGAACGAATTGCACTATCCTACGGGGAGAGAATCCGGTACTTTTATAAAGAAAACGGAGGATCTTCGTCAGCGTTGAATTTGGGAATTGCGAACATGACAGGAGAGTGGTTTTCTTGGTTGAGTCACGACGATTTATATTTGCCTGAAAAATTGGAAAAGCAAATGGCATGTATAGAGTCTTTAGATGCTTCAGATATTTCAAAGCATATATTCTTCTCTTCATCAGAATTGATTGATGCAAATGGAAAAGTGATTCGGACTATCAATCAAAAAAAAGCTGAGAAGTATGCTGAAAAGATTAACACAATGCCGCATAATGGCTACTTGATAGCTGAACCAAGGAAATATAATTTTCATGGATGCTCCTGCTTAATACATAAATCTGCTTTTGAGGCAGTCGGGGGATTTGATGAAAATTTACGTTTGCTTAATGATTTGGACATGTGGTATCGTCTATATACTAATAATTATAAAGTCCATTATCTCCCGGAAGTATTGGTTAAAGGTCGAATTCATGCGAAGCAAGTTTCAAAAAGTATAGGTTTTTCAAGTCATAATCCCGAACAGGATATGTTTTGCAATAGAAGTCTTAATTGGATTTTGGAAAATAATTCTGAAGAATTGCTTTTACGATTTGGATGTAATATGTACCTGTCAACTCGTGGAGAAGATGGAGATCGTGCTTTTGCATATATTAAATCCTCATCTGTGAAGAATAAGATGTATAAGTTGATGTATAAGGTTATAGCAAGTGTACGACAAGTGTTAAAAAACATATATTTAATGTATAAAACATAAAGAAGGTAAGTAGGAGAAACTATGTGGGTATTTTATATTTTGGTGCTAGTTCCATTAACAATGCAGCATTTTACAATAAAAGGATATAGCAGTGATTATCAGAAAAAGAATCAACGAGCGTT
>JAFUJY010000183.1 GCA_017467985.1 Bacillota bacterium | reverse complement strand
TCTTTCCCCCTTCTAATACCAAATAGGGATTCACCTTCCAGCCCTGTCCCAAAGTACGGGCCGCTGCAGAGGCACTGCCTTCTCCAACTAATGCCTTGCCACCGCCGCCCTTCTCACCGGTCAGATTCTCAGGACAAACAGAAAAACTACGAATGTCCTTTTGAGTTGTCAAATTATTTAACATCGTACCTTCCTCCTATAATTGGCCTTCGATTTCCAGAAGGCGTTTTTTTATGTTCAGACCGCCGGCGTATCCCGTCAGCTGACCATTGGCTCCTACCACACGGTGACAGGGAATCACAATCATCACCGGGTTGTGATGACAGGCCATCCCTACTGCCCGCGCCCCCTTGGGACAATCTACTGCAGCCGCAATTTGTCCATATGTACGCACCTGAGCGTAAGGGATCTCACATAATGCCTGCCAGACTTTCTTTTGAAACTCTGTTCCCTGAGGATTCAAAGGGAGTTCAAACCCTTGTCGAACTCCTTGAAAATATTCTTCCAATTGAACCGCCGCAAGATCGGTCAACGAGGATGGTTCTGAGATCCTCGCCTCCTGAACATAGTCAATGGCAACAATGGCACCATCACTTTCCACTATCTTGAACAGCCCAAAGGAAGTGTTATAATATGCACAGTTCATGATTATTTTCCTTGCACAAGCTTACGATATGTCTCCTGTTCCTCTACTGGAATTTTTAAGATATCCATTGCTTTTTGAATATCACACGATAAAGAAGACATCACATTTAAAATAGACTCTACTCTTGCTCCCTGACTTCCTTTTGTATGTCCATCTAAATATACACCAGTACTATAATTACACATCTCTTCCAGTCCCTCCTTCATCTGACTATTCATAGGAATCATAAATTCCTGTTCCAGGATCTCTTTCCTACTCTCCAACGAACGTTCCTTAGACAATAAAACTTCCAACATTCGCAAAATTCCGCCCTGCGCTTTTTCTCCGAGATTAATTAACACCACGGCAATCTTATCATAATCCTGCCGCTCTAACACCATCTCTCCAATAACCTGTTCCTCTTCCATCTTATAGCGGTTTATACAATTTCGAACGCTTTCCGCAGGATCTGTTGCAATCCAAATGGAATATACTTTTTTTAGCTGACCATAATTCTGGGACTCAAACTCAACTCCATCCTGGTCAGAAATCATACGTGCTCCATAGAAAATTCCCCGTGTCACCAATGAATAGCCTGTCGAATATCGATTCTGTACCTCTAAATCCAACAAAATCTTATTATATCCATCACCATCTGGACTCAATGCATTAAAACGTATATCAAAACTTCGCCTGCCACTCTCTGTGTTGAGTCCTGCAATCTTATCAAGACTTTGTCCTCTAAAAAGCGGAACATTCTTTTCAGTCTCCTGAATATAGCTTTCAATTTCTGAAATGGTGGAGTATTCATATTCCGGAACACATTCCTTTAATATTCTCGCCAAAATCGGCTTATACTTAAATAAATTCTTACAAGCTTCATCCAACTGCGGATTTCTGTACAGTTCCAGTTCTTCTGCCAATTTATTCACTTTTCTTCCCCCTTATTATACCCCGTTTTACAAACAAATGCAACCCTTTTACCTTGCCAAAAACAAGAACATCCGTTCGTATTCATAATTATAACATACTAATTCAAAAAGTCAATAGACGACATATATTGTTCTTTAAAATCTTTTTATTCATAAAAGCCCCTATATCCCCTTCCTGACCTTTCCGCGTCAACGGGGTCAGGAAGGGAATATAGGGGGCTCACTTTACTCCACCTTAATCCTACTCACATAGCATTTACTCTCGCCCTTTTTGAGCACATCCAAGCCGGACTCTTCATAGGGCATGTCCAGATTGGGGGCGTTGATTCGCCAGTTTTGCGGCTCGATACAGATGATGTTCCCTGCCGCCTTGGCGTTAAACACCATCCAGTGCTTGTAGGCATCATCCACCTCGTAAATGATCCGCACACCAGTGTCCTCCAGGATGGCTCCATGAAAATCTCTTCCATTATATTGGATCTTCTCCACGGTGAAATGATCATCCATGGGAGCATATACCGGTGATTGACCAGCGTCAGCTCGGAACAGCTTTTCCGCCTCAGATAAGTCCCGCACATCGCCCGTGGGAAGCATACGGTCACTGAGCAGAATTCGCTTGCCCACAGACATGCGCACCTTCGTCTCGCCGCCGGACAATGCAAAGGCTGTATGCCAGCCTAAGCCAATGGGCATGGGCAGTTCACCGTAATTGGTCACCTCCGCCTCCTGGCACAGGCCCTCATCGCTCAATGTATATCTTACATCAAACCGGAACTTGTGAGGATAATAGGGATAAAAGTCTGTAGATTCATCGCAGTCGTAGCGCATGGTGACGGAGTTCTCGGTAACATCCACCGCCTTCCAGGGCCGGATATGCAAAAAGCCATGGGAGAAATTATTGGCCTTGTTGGGCTTCATGGGGAACTGGTACTCGCGGCCATCAAACCAAAAGTGTCCTGCATCAATACGGTTGGGCGGAAACAGACAAGGCAGGCCATGGCGTGTGGGAGCCGCTGCGGCTTCATCCCCGCTTTCACAGGGCCAGAACACATGCACATCCCCCTTATCCAGGGTTACCAATGCACCGCCCGCCTCGGGAAAAATCTCTGCCCGATATTCACCGTGACGAATTACGATTTTTTCATTCTGCATAGACATCCGCCTTCACCACAACGGTATCCTGACTGGCCAGCACATCAGAACCGGACTCCTCCACAGGCAGGTCCAGATTCGGAGCATTGACACGCCAATTCTGGGGCTCAATACAGATAAAGCTGCCCTCCTGGAAGCAGTTCCATACCATCCAGTGCTTATAAAAATCATCCACTCGATAATATACCTTTTCAGCAACACCGGGATCGCTGATCACCGCACCGTGGAAGGGCTTACCATCCACTTCGATGGGCTCCATGGTAAAGTGATCGTCCATTACTGCATATACCGGAGACTGGCCACAGTCTGCACGGAACAGTTTCTCTTCATCGGACAATTCCCTCACCTCGCCGCTGGGCAGTGCCCGCTCATTCAAAACCACTCTCTTACCCAGAGAAATACGCACCTTAGTATCCTTACCGGGCACCGCAAAAGCGGTATGCCAGCCCAGACCATAGGGCATATTCTTGTCGCTGTAATTAGTCAGACGCATCTCCTGATGCAGACCATCCTTGTCCAGCTTATAAATCAACTCCGCAGCAAATTCATAGGGATACTGCTCGTAAATGTCAGTGTCGGTATCACCTTCAAAAACCATGTGGATCTCAGCGGTGTCCTCATCCTCCTGATAGCCTTCCACCTGCCAGGGACGGGTGTGCAAAAAGCCATGCAAGGACACATTGCGTGCTTCTTCCCGAATGGGCAGGGCACTCTTTACACCTTCATAGGTGAATGTACCGCCATCGATACGGTTGGGCGGGAACAAAATGG
This sequence comes from Bacillota bacterium, assembly GCA_017467985.1. Lineage (GTDB taxonomy): Bacteria > Bacillota > Clostridia > Lachnospirales > Bianqueaceae > Faecimorpha. The sequence continues at coordinate 4,494 of JAFUJY010000183.1, read as the reverse complement.
GCAAACCATAGGATGTGGGCTTTTCCAGAACCTCATCCGTACTGTCCCAATGATGGAAAATTTCCAGATCTCCTTTTTTCAGTGAAATGCAGGCTCCGCCATTAGCAGGAGCAAAAACGGCCTCATAGCCGCCGGCAGTTAATGTAATCGTCAACATACTTCATTCCTCCTCGAATGTTTGTCTACATTTTAGCACATTTCTACCAGACTTTCAATATTTTACAGATTTTCTGGTTGAAATCATCCAAAAAGTGTGATACTATAATTGTGTTATCATTTTTTAGGAGGCTCAGCATGAACAGAATTTTTACCATTCCCAACATCTTATCCATGGTTCGGATCCTTTTGATCCCTGTTTTTGTTGACCTTTATTTTAAGGAAAAAGCGCTCCTGGCCGGTGTGGTTCTGGTACTCTCCGGTCTAACCGATACATTGGATGGTTATATCGCCCGTCGTTTTAATCTGATCACCAATCTGGGCAAAGTTCTGGATCCCATTGCAGACAAGCTGACCCAGGCGGTTGTTGCTTTTTGTCTGTGCATTCAGCTGCCCCAGGTGATTCCGCTGCTGGTTTTACTGGTGATCAAAGAGTTTATTATGTTTGTGGCCGGTATTTGGGTGATCAAGCGTACCGGCAAGCCCTTTAGTGCATTGTGGTGGGGTAAGGTTTCTACCATTATTTTTTACCTGGCCATCACCATCCTGGTGTTAGGCAGCCATATGCTTCCCCTCTGGGTCATTCAGTTGTCTGTATGGGTTCCCTTCGCAGCACTGTTCTTCTCCTTAATTATGTATTGTCGCACTTATGTACAGATCGCTAAGAAGCAGGGTTCTGCCGTATGATGCCGTTTTGGGAGCTGACGGAAGATCAGCGTGCATATCGTTTAGAACAGGCCCGGACCTTGTCTGATGAAGCCCGCAAACAGCTATTGGGCATCGGTATGCAAAAGGAGCGTACTGTTCATTCTGTTTTGAAATTTTATCTGGAGCCGGATGTGGATCAACACGAGATCCCGATCGGCTCCTTTATTGCAGATATCTATCATCATGCCCCCATGGAAGCTTTGGAAATTCAAACTGCCGGCTTTGGCACTATGCGCAAAAAGCTGGATGCTTTTTTGAAAGAGTTTCCGGTGACCATCATTCATCCCATTCCCTGGCATAAATGGGTATTCTGGAGTGATCCGGAGACGGGAGAAGTGTCCCCCGGTCACAAGTCCCCCAAAACCGGTAAGTTATACATGATTTTACCGGAATTATACCGCATCTCTTCCTTTTTAAATAATCCTAACCTGACCTTCCTGCCCATTTTGCTGGATGTGGAAGAATATCGTATTCTGGATGGCTGGAGCAAGGACAAAAAACGGGGCGCCCATCGTATTGACCGGATTCCCATCAAGATGGGGCCATCTGTTTTGCTGCAGAGCCCCATGGATTATGTTCATATCCTGCCGGAGCTACCCGACCCCTTCACTGCCAAGGATTTTATCAAAGCCACTCGCTTCTCTCCCCGGGCTGCATCCTATGCCCTGTCCGCCCTGCGCACTCTCGGTGCAGTGTATCAGTGCGGCACCCAGGGACGAAGCTATTTATATACCACTCTTAAGGAGGAATAAATCATGCCTTTCAAAACTGAACTGCATATGCACACTAACGACATCAGTGTTTGTTCCTGGGCCACCCCGGAGCAGGCTGTGGCCGAGTACAAAGAGGCCGGCTACCGTACCATCGTGGTGACCAACCACATGAATCGCCCCACCTTCAAGCATATGAAAGATGCCAGTTGGCAGGAGAAAATGCAGTGGTATGTCCAGGCACGCAAAAATATCCTACAGTATGCTTCTGAGAACTTTACCATTTTGCTGGGCTTTGAAATCTGCATGGATGAGTGCAGCAACGATTATCTGGTCTATGGTGCAACCGATGATTTCTTCTTAAATAGTGAAGACCTTATGAGCCTGTCTTTGAAAGAGTTTCGCCAGGTGGCTGATGCCAACAACTTGCTGGTGTATCAGGCCCATCCCTTTCGCCACCATATGACCATCAAGGATGAAAAGCTCTTGGACGGCGTTGAAGTTTTTAATGGTGAACTGCTCCGCCATGACTCCCATAATTTCCTGGCCATGTCCTGGGCCAATTATACTCACCTGGCCATGATTTCCGGTTCTGATTATCATCGTCCCGGTGATCTGCGTAACGGTGGTATTCTGACAGAGCAGCCCATTACCACAGAAGAAGAACTGCTGGCCACGCTGATGACCAAGAATTATAAATTACTCCGGGGGTAATCTTATGGACAAGAATTTATTTGCACCAACCCCTCCCATGGGTTGGAATAGCTGGGATTGCTACGGCGCTGCTGTGACCGAGGATGAGATCCGGGGGAACGCTGAGTACATGGCCGAACACATGAAAGAATTCGGTTGGGAATACATCGTCTGTGATATCCAATGGTACGAACCCAATGCAGTAGATTCTGCCTATCGTCCCTTTGTTCCGCTGGAAATGGACGAATACTCCCGCCTCATCCCTGCGGTTAATCGTTTTCCTTCTGCTGCCTACGGACAAGGTTTCAAACCTCTGGCCGATTATATTCATAGTCTGGGCTTAAAATTCGGCATCCATATGCTGCGCGGGATTCCCCGTCAGGCAGTTCATGCTAATACGCCTATTTTAGGGACCAGGGCTACCGCTCGTGACATTGCCCATCCCTTCTCTGTTTGTTCCTGGAATACGGATATGTATGGTATTAATCCTACAGCATACGGTGCCCAGCAATATTACAATTCGGTATTTGATCTGTACGCCTCCTGGGGTGTTGACTTTGTTAAGGTGGACGATATCTGCGTCACTTATTTCCAGCCCCATAATTTGTACTCCGCTCAGGGCGAGATCGAACTGATCCGCCGGGCCATTGACCAATGCGGCCGCCCCATGGTTCTTAGTCTCTCTCCCGGTCCTGCATTGATCGAACAGGCTGAACATCTGAAAAAGAACGCCAATATGTGGCGTATGACCGGTGACTTATGGGATAATTGGGCACAGCTTAGTGAACTGTTTGATCGCTGCCGCACTTGGCAGGATCATGTGGGAAATGGCTGCTGGCCGGACTGCGATATGCTTCCTTTGGGACATATCGGTATTCGCTCCGTTGAGCATGGCAAAACCGACCGTTGGACTGAGCTTTCCTATGCAGAGCAGATCACCATGATGAGTCTGTTTTGTATCTTCCGTTCTCCCTTGATGATGGGCGGCGAATTGCGGGACAACGATGGCAACACCTTAGAGCTGCTCACCAATCCGGAAGTCCTGCGACTGTTGAACCACGCCCATGGTGCTCATGAAGTCACCCGTGGTAGTGATTCTGTCATTTGGACCAGCAAAGATGAAGACGGCAGCACCTATGTAGCCCTTTTTAATACGGGTACTCGCTTGTCCCATATAGAATGTTCCTTTGCCTCCTTAGGCCTAACCGGCCCGCTGCACGTACGTGACCTGTGGGCACACCAAGACCTGGGAATCGCGGAAACCTCCGTACATGCATATGTGGATTTCCATAGCTGCCGCTTATTAAAACTTTCTTTATAACTAAACGGATCCCCTGTTCTATATAAGAGCAGGGGATCCGTGTTTTTCCTCAATGGGGCTGTTCTTTTTCACTTTTCAAAACCGCCAAGATTTCTTTTAGCAAGTCCTCGGTTGTGGGATTGGCAAGACGCTCCTGTCTTGCCTTTTCCTCCGCCTCGGCTTTTGCTGCCGCAGCCTTGTCTTTTCTGAACTGGGCAAGGACTTTTTCGTCTTTATAATTCAGCTTCATTTTCTTCATCTCGCGGCGTTCTTCTTTAGTCGGAAAATCATCCAAAATATCCTGAATGGCCTTTTTCTGCTTATCCCGAACCATATTGACCACTTTAACAATCACAAAGAGAACCACCGCAACCAAACCGAAGTTGATAATTGCGTGGATAAATGCCCCCCAGTCGATGTAGATGGACGAAGCCAAATCCAGTACCTGTTCCCCCACTTCATTGGTGGTGTATGCCGGAATAATAATACTATAAATCTCTTCTATGGACTCACCACCCAGCAAAACATACAAAAGGGCGTTAATCAGCGGCTTCAGAATATTATTGCTCAGTCCATTGACCACCGCCGTAAATGAGCTACCCACAATCACACCCACCGCCATATCCACGATATTGCCGCGGTTGATAAACTTTTTAAACTCACCAATAATTTTCATACTAATACCTTATTCGTTCAGGAAGATGGGATTGGTCCATGCGTGCTTCCCCTTTTCATCAATAACGGTGATGCGCACATAGCCAAACGGGCCTTCCCATGCTTTCAAGTCAAACTCCCCGTGGGTAATCAGACCTTCTTCGTTCCTTATAATGCGGGTGGGATGGGCATCCGAATGCATTCTGATTTTGGCGACCGGAGAACAATCCACCACTGCTTTACCATCCTTTACATAAAAATCATAGATCTCGG
>JAFUJY010000182.1 GCA_017467985.1 Bacillota bacterium | reverse complement strand
ATCTGCCCGACTTGTATACCATAAGCGAGCCGCATTTGTCGCATTCTTTTAATCGATGTCCTGGCAGCCCGCAGTACCCAAAGGGTTAACACCACCATTCAGCTTACAGACACAGGCGTCAGTCCCGGTGCGGGGATTGGCAATCGTCGTCAACCCCTTTCTCCCCAGACACTGGGCGTCCCAGTCATTGCCCTGGGAGTTCCCACCGTGGTGGATGGACGCACCATGGTATTGGATGAGGTCCCCGATGCTGCTCCTCAGGACCTGGAAACTCTGTCCAATCTATACGTCACTCCCAAAAACATGGATGCAGTGGCGCTGCGCCTATCCAGCATCTTATCCGGGGCCATCAACCGCTATCTTCATCATCTCTCCCATGAAGATTTGAAACAATATTTATACTAAGGTTACCAGCCGCTCAATTGCGTCACCGGCTTCCAGCAGACCCGTCTTCATTTTTTCATCCATTTCCGTCATTTCAAAAATCAGACTTTCCAGCTGTTCCTTACGAAATCTTCCGCTTTGCTTACTGTAAATCCAAAGAGCCTTAGGAGAAACGCCTGCAAATTGGGCACATTCTTCTTTAGGCATCCGCTTTTCTTCTCCTATCTTTACCCGATAAATCCGGCGAATCTGCTGGCACAACAGATAAAAAATCCGTGCCGGTGCCTCATTATTCGCCACCAATCGTTCGTAAATCCGCATAGCCTCCCTGCGGTTGCGGCCACCTAAGGCATCTGTCATCTTGAACACATCGCTCTCCGGCTGCGGGGTACAAATAGCATCAATATCCTGGGGCGTTACGATTTCATTCTCACCTTTATATGCTGCCAATTTGGCCAACTCCAGCTGCTGATACACCATATCCCCGCCCACGGTCTGCAGAAAATACTTGGCTGTTTCTTTACTCAGCATTTTATTTTCTTTTTTCAGTTCCCGGGCCACAAATTGGATCATCATTTCTTCATTGGGCTGGGATAACTCTGCGGCATAACCGGCCTTCTGCACTGCTTTATAAACCCCATTGCGTTTATCCACTAATTTTTCTTCAAAAATCAACAGTGAGGTGGGAGGGAGACTGCGAATGACTTCAATCAACCGGTCCTGACTTTCCGGATCTACCTTTTTCCCGGAAAACCATACGGATACTTTCACCCAAGTTAGCCGCACATCACCCATAAATGGATAGGTATCCGTACTCTCCTGGATCTTATCCACCGTAGCTTCAGCACCTTCCAGCACACACAGATTCATAAAGCGATCCTCTTCCGGCACACTTTTATCCGCCAAACGATTGGCATAAAAATGAATCAAATAATCTTCACTGCCAAACAGCAAATAAACCTTTTCCAGATTCCCGCTCTTTAACTGCGCTGTCAGCTTCTCCATCCCATATACCGCCTTTCACTTACCACATTGTATCTGGTAACCCAGCCATCCGGATCGTATCCCTATGGCTCCCACATCATCCGTTACCAATATCTCGACTCCCCACTGTTCCAACATCTGTACCGTCTCTTGATGGGGATGCCCATAACTGTTATCTCGATCACAGCTAATAATTCCCACTTGAGGCTGTACATTCATTAACAGCAGTTCCGATGTGGATGTATAGGAACCGTGATGTCCCACTTTTAGAATATCACATTCTCCTGCCTGCTGTGCAAAAACACTTTCTGCCTTCTGATCCGCATCCCCACAAAACAGAAGGGTTGTCTTACCATCCCATACTTTCAAAACCATGGATCCATTGTTTCCATCGCTATAGCTTTTATCACTGACCGGGGCTAAGCACTCTATCGTAAAATGCCCTGCCTGCAGGCGATCCCCTGCTTTAACCCGGACCACCTTTTCCCCCGCAGCTTCGATCTTATGGAAATGCTCGTTTTCATGTATCTCGCCCTGGGGTAAATACCAACACGCCACCCAAAATTCCCGATCCTCCAACAGCGCCATGGCTCCCTGCACATGATCCCAGTCTCCATGACTCAGCCAAACCCCATCAATCTGCCGGATCCCTCGATACTGCAGGTAAGGCTTAATAACTTTTTCATAAGATGGCCCCGCATCCACCAAATACACTTTTCCTTGGCTCTCAATTACACAGCAGTCGCCCTGCCCCACATTCAAAAAAGTATATTGAGTCACAAATTGAGCACTAACCACCAGGATGATTTCCAGCAGCCATACCCCATAGCATGCCCAATTCAGACTCCGAGACTTGGCAGGATGATTCTGCTTCCATAATAGCAACAGCCATCCCAGATAATACAACAGCAGCGGCCCCAGCTCACTGCCGCCTACAACCCACTGCGCTCCCGGCCATTCCAACACCGTTTTACTCATCCACTGCAGACTGCGCAGCATCAAAAAAATACTTCCGGCGCAAAAAGCAGCTGCATCACTCCATACATAGGTCAGCACAAGCACAACTGCTCCCATTACAAATAAGTATCCCATCATGGGGACAACCACAAGATTTAATAAAATCTGATAGGGACACCAAGTATAAAAATAAAACAAACTGATGGGGGTACTTCCCGCTGTAATGGCCAGTGCCGGAGCAGCGACTTTGCGCATCGGTCCCGGCAGCCAAAACCAGCGTTTCACCACATTCTGCAGCAGGGCCAAGGCTGCCACACTGCCAAAGGACAACTGAAAGCCCATATCCAGTAAATATAGGGGATGGATCATCAATAAAAGCCATGCGGTGGCCGTCATAGAGTTCAACTGTTCCTGTTTTCCTTTCCACAGCTGCTGACAGCCGGAAATTGTACAAAACAGCGCCGCCCGCAGAGTGGAAATCGCTGCTCCCGTCAGCCCAGTATATACCCATAAAAAGAGCACTGCACAGCCCACAGCTTTTTTGCCCTTTAAGATTTTTCTAAACAGCTTTTCTACGATTTTATAGATCATCCCCACATGGAGACCGGAGATCGCAAGAATATGTGCAATCCCCGCATTCTGAAATGCTGTTTTAATTTCTTTATCCAGGAATTGATCCTCTCCCAGCAAAACTGCTGTAAGGATCCCTGACTCCGGTTGGGGCAATACCTCGTACAATCGCTGTGTCAGCTTCTGTCTCCAGACATATAAAATCGAAGGCGTTCCCCGGGAGAGCACTTCCAGCACCTCTGCCTCACCATCGTAGTAAATTCCCCGCACACGATAATAATTCGCACTGTCAAATTCTCCCGGATTCCCCATATTTTCTATGGGCCTCAGCGTTAGGTTCATTTTCAAATGCTGTCCGCTCTCAAAGCCTTGGGGAGCATACATCTGAGCCTTTCCCTGAAAAGCCTTGGAACTCAGCACCAAACGCTGTCCTCCGGATACCGTCTCTACCGATACCACCTGACATTCCACTGATTTTAGGGTTATTTCTTCTTGACATATAGCCTTTTCCCAGTCAGCATGCATGTTCCACCGCAGATTGGCACTCAACACTCCCACCACCAGTAAAGTAACCAGCCAGCGGCTGTTTTTCCGGCACACCTGACACACTGCCGCACCAATACAGCCCACCAGCGAGTACCATCCAAAAAGAACCGCCAATATGCTGCCAAGGCCCCATGCCGCCAAAAGCCAGAGCATGGGCCGTTTCACCGAATATGAAATCACCTCATCGGCTTAATCCTCTTCAGTTTCCACCAATTCTTCATTAAATATCAAAGGTGTATTGATCAACACATGGGACTTATAATACTCTCTAGGCTGTCCATCGATCAAAAACTGTACGGAATCCACGCCATAATACTCAGTCAACGAGTTTACAATGGAATAAATCGTTAGCTGTTCTGTTAGTTCTCCCGCAACCTGGTTCCGCACAAAGGCTTCGCTAAGATCCACATAACACACATTATTTCACAGCAAAATCTGATTGATTACTGTTCCATTGGGGATGGATGCTTTATGTCCTTCCACCTGAGGCCCGGCAATCAACATATTCATGATCTCTTCTGCAATGACTTCGGAGATCCAGACCGTGGTTGTTCTCTTTTCTTCCACCAACTTGTCTCCGTTTTCATTGATAAAGTATAGTGTCAGCTCCACTTCATCCCGGAAAAAGTTTGCATCCGCCTCATTTACAATCACATTATCCACCGTCAGGTAGGAAATACGAACAGATTCTTTTCCTCCCTGCTCATTTTCCGTGTTGACATACAGTTCCACCGAGCCCACATTTTCCAAACGGATTAAAGATTTCATTAATCCTACCCGGAAAACATTTTCCATATTAGGAGTCAGACTTTCATAAGGGCCATCAATCTCCAGACGGATTTCCTGCTTTTCCGTAATTGAGTTATAACTTACACTGTGTGAGATCTCCACCCCCTGGGGAATAATACTGAACATATCTTCCGGCGGAGCCTGCATCTTTTTGATAATCTCACCAATACGCTCCTGCGCCCGCAAATGATCCTCCAACAGCACTTCCACTTCCTGCAAAGTTGTGGCAGTTTCATTGGTATAGTACAATCGTATCACTTCTTTGCCCTCTACTGCAGCCTCCCCCTCTTCCGGCTCCTGGGTACAGCCACATAGTACCGCAGCAAAAATACAAATCATAATCAACCTGCCAACTAACCATTTTCTCATGATTCGTCCTCCTTCTGCTGCAAAGTCAGGGCATCTTTCACCGCAATCAACGGAATTCGCACGGTAAAAGAAGTACCCACATCCACCTTGCTGCGGATACTAATCGACCCGTGATGCATTGTAATAATCTGATGCACAATCGCCAGGCCCAACCCCGTTCCGCCGGCAGCGCGGTCTCTGGCCTTGTCCACTCGGTAAAAACGCTGATAAATCTTATTAAAATGTTCTTCCGGAATACCGCAGCCCGTATCGCTAATGGTAATAATAGCATCAGCAAAATCAGCGTCCACTTTTACACGCACGCTTCCACCGGCTTTATTATATTTAATACCGTTTTCGATGAGATTGGATAGGGCCACGCTCATCTTCATATCGTCAATCTCCGCATTCACCTGTTCTCGGCTTTCCAGTACCAGCTCCACCTCATTGCGGTCAGCCAACGGCTGCAGCCGCTTCAGAATGGTTTCTGCCAAGTCATTCATGGATACCATCTGCAGATTCAGGCCGCCCTTATTATCCTCCAGACGAACCAAGGATAACAAGTCGTTAATCAAGGCACTTTCCCGATCAATTTCAGAATTAATATCCTGCAAAAATTCCCGGTACATTTCCTCCGGTGCCCCCTGCTGCAAAAGCAAGGACTCCGTCAGCACCTTGATCGCACTCATGGGTGTCTTCAGCTCATGGGACACATTCGAAACAAATTCCTGTCTTCGCTGCTCGGTACTGCGCATATCATCCAGCATATGATTGATCGCATCTACAATAACTTCTATCTCATAATTCCCGCGAACATCCACTTTTTCTTCCAGTTCTCCATCTGCTAGCTTTCGCATCGTAAATGCCAGCTTT
>JAFUJY010000181.1 GCA_017467985.1 Bacillota bacterium | reverse complement strand
AGGAGTAGAACCATGGCAGTTGAGTACAAAAATGCTGGCGTTGATGTAGAAGCCGGATATAAGGCCGTCGAATTAATGAAGGAGCACGTAAAGCGCACCTTTAATGAAAATGTTGTAACCGATTTGGGAGGATTTGGTGGTCTGTTTTCCATCGCAGGAGTGAAGATGGAGGAACCGATTCTGGTATCCGGAACCGACGGTGTCGGCACAAAGCTGAAAGTGGCCCTCTTGATGGATAAGCACGATACCATTGGTATTGATGCAGTTGCAATGTGTGTAAATGATGTAATTTGTTCCGGTGCAACCCCGCTGTTTTTCCTGGATTATATTGCCTGCGGCAAGAATGAGCCTGAAAAGATTGCAGCCATTGTAAAGGGTGTTGCAGAAGGATGCGTGCAGGGTGGTTCCGCACTGATCGGTGGTGAGACCGCTGAGCATCCGGGACTGATGCCCGATGATGAATATGATATTGCAGGTTTCTCCGTTGGTATCGTGGACAAAAAGGATATTATTGATGGTAAGAAGATCAAAGAAGGCGATGCATTGATCGGTATTGCATCTTCCGGTGTACACAGCAATGGTTTTTCTCTGGTTCGTAAGATTTTTGGCCTGAATGAGCCCGGTGCTAAGGAAGCAGTGGAAACTTACTATGATGAGCTGGGAATGACCCTGGGCGAAGCTCTGCTGGCACCCACTCGCATTTATGTAAATGCCATTAATGCACTGAAGAAGGTTGTTGAGCCTAAGGCCATCAGCCATATCACCGGCGGTGGTTTTTATGAAAATATCCCGAGAATGCTGCCGGCATATTTTGATGCTGGGATTGCTGTAGGCAGTTGGGAGATTCCTCCGATTTTTGAGCTGCTGCAGAAGAAGGGGGAAGTAAGTGATCACGGTATGTACAACACCTTTAACATGGGTATTGGTATGATCGTAGCAGTAAGCGCATCCCAGGCTGATGCAGCTGTTGAGGCTCTGGAGGCTGCGGGCGAAAAGGCATATATCATCGGTGAAGTTGTTAAGAGTAAGAATGAAACTCCGGAGGTTATTATGGCATGAGAGTAGCAGTACTGGTTTCCGGTGGTGGTACCAATCTTCAGGCGTTGTTGGATGCTAAGAATGCAGGCGGTCTGCGGGATGCAGAGTTTGTTTGCGTGGTTTCCAATCGCCGTAAGGCTTATGCTCTGGAGCGTGCGAAGCAGAATGGGATTGAGGCAGTTTATTTGCCCACCGTTCGTTTTGAAAATCGGGAAGACTATCACATTGCCCTGCGGGATATTTTGTTGGAACGCAAGGTGGATTTGATTGTATTGGCTGGTTTTCTGGTGGTTTTGGGTGATCCTGTAATTCAGGCATTCCAGGGGCGGATCATAAATATCCATCCTTCGTTGATTCCTTCTTTCTGTGGCGATGGTGCTTATGGTTTGAAGGTGCATGAGATGGCATTGGAACGGGGCGTAAAGGTCACCGGTGCTACGGTTCATTTCGTGGATGGCGGCACAGATACCGGTCCTATTATCTTCCAGAAGGCCGTGGAGATTTTACCTGATGACACCCCGGAAGTATTGCAAAAGCGTGTTATGGAAGAGGCTGAGTGGATTTTGCTGCCCAAGGCGGTGGATATGTTTACTCAGGGCCGAATCCATGTAAAAGACGGCAAGGCTGTTATCGAATAAGAAAGGTTGAAGTAAAATGAAAATCTTAGTCGTAGGAAGCGGTGGACGGGAGCATGCTATAGTACATAAGCTCTCCCAAAGCCCCAAAGCCGAGAAAATCTACTGCGCTCCCGGTAATGCTGGTATCGCAGCATTGGCAGAGTGTGTACCGGTAAAGGCTACCGATGTAGAAGGTTTGGTTGCATTTGCAAAAGAAAACGCAATAGATCTCACTGTGATTGGCATGGATGATCCTTTGATGCTGGGTGTGGTTGACGCTTTTGAGGCAGAAGGCTTGCGGGTATTTGGACCCCGTAAGAATGCTGCGATTCTGGAAGGCAGTAAAGCTTTCTCTAAGAATTTGATGAAAAAGTACGATATCCCCACAGCCGGTTTCTGGGAGTTTACTTCCAGTGACGAGGCCAAGACATTCCTGAAAAATCATGGCATATATCCCATTGTGCTGAAGGCAGATGGGCTGGCGCTGGGTAAGGGCGTACTGATCTGTAATAATGAACAGGAAGCGCTGGCAGGCGTGGATGAAATCATGGTAGATAAGAAGTTCGGAGCTGCCGGGAATACTTTGGTTATCGAAGAGTTTATGACCGGTCCGGAAGTTTCTGTATTGTCCTTCTGTGATGGTAAGCATATTGTTCCCATGGTATCCGCTCAGGACCATAAGCGGGCATTGGATGGAGACCAGGGGCTGAACACAGGTGGTATGGGTACTTTCTCACCCAGTAAGTATTATACTGCTGATTATGCGGCTTATTCCATGGAGAATATCTTTAAGCCTACAGTGGCTGCCATGGCTGCGGAGGGCCGGGAATTTAAGGGCATTATTTTCTTCTGCTTGATGCTGACACCTGATGGACCGAAGGTGCTGGAATACAATGCACGTTTTGGCGATCCGGAAACCCAGGTGGTTTTGCCCCGTCTGAAGGGTGATCTGGTAGATATTTTCGAAGCCTGTATTGATGGTACGCTGGATCAGCTAAATATTGAATGGGAAGATAATGCGGCGGTATGTGTAGTTATCGCATCCGGCGGGTATCCTGTAAGCTATCAGAAGGGCTATGAGATTGAAGGTCTGAATGCCTTTGATGGTATGGAGGATATGATGATTTATCATGCGGGTACAGCATTTAACTCGGATGGTAATATTGTAACCAGTGGCGGTCGTGTGCTGGGAATCAGTGCGCTGGCGCCCACTTTAGATGAAGCAATTGCTAAAGCCTACGCTCATGTGGATGAAGTAAGTTTTAAGGATTGTTTCTATCGTCATGATATTGGTCGTAAATAATCATTTGACAGATTGAAAAAAATGTGATACGATGTGTCAGGCTATGAGTAGGTCAGACGGTCGCGCATCCAAGTGCCGAAAGGCCGGATGTGAGGAAAGTCCGAGCTCCATAGGGCAGGATGCTGGATAACGTCCAGTGGGGGTGACCCTAAGGAAAGTGCAACAGAAATATACCGCCGGGAAACCGGTAAGGGTGGAAAGGCGAGGTAAGAGCTCACCGCTTCTCTGGTGACAGAGGAGGCTCTGTAAACCCCATCCGGAGCAAGACCGAACAGAAAGCGATACGGCTGCCCGTCGTGCTTTCGGGTAGGTCGCACGAGCTGTGTGGCAACATGCAGACCAGATAGATGACCGTTCAATGACAGAACTCGGCTTATCGATCTACTCATAGCTTAACAGAAACGGAGAGAGGAATGTTTGGATATATCAGCGTAAATCGGCAGGAGCTCAAGGTGCGGGAGCTGGAAAGATACCGTGCTTTTTACTGCGGCCTTTGCGAGAACCTGCGGACAAAATATGGTCTGCGTGGTCAAATTACGCTGACATATGACATGACATTCCTTGTTATTTTATTATCATCTCTTTATGAACCGGCAGAAAAGAAGCGCCATGCCAGGTGCCTGGTGCATCCTGCCCAAAAGCATTGTATGGTCAGTACGAAGGCTACCTCCTATGCTGCAGATATGAATATTTTGCTGACATATGAGCATCTGATGGATGACTGGATGGATGAGAAAAGTGTTCCATCTCGTTTGGGAGCAATCTTGTTGCAAAGAAAAGTAAAAAAACTGCAAAGTAAATATCAACACAAGGCCATGATTTTTTGGCGAGAGCTGAAGGCTTTACACAAGATTGAAGCAGAAAAGGAAACCAGTTTGGATGCCGCATCCGGTTGCTTTGGCCGATTGATGGCAGAGCTTTTCGCATATAAAAAGGATGCTTGGGAACCTTATTTACGAAACCTGGGATTTTATCTGGGTAAGTTTATTTATATGATGGATGCCTTTGATGATTATGAAAAGGATGAAAAAAGCGGCAGCTATAATGTGCTGCGTCAATATGAAAATGAGCAGGAACGTCAGGAAAAAGTTCAGGAAGCATTAACTATGATGATTGCAGAATGCGCACAGATCATTGAGTTTTTGCCCTTGATGCAGGACGACGGAATCCTGAAAAATATTATATACTCCGGCGTATGGACTCGCTGGAATCAAAAATTACAAGAAAAGAAAGAAGGGGAGAGGAAGAATGGATAGAGATCCCTATGAGGTGCTGGGTGTATCCAGAAGCGCCAGTGAGGATGAGATCAAAAAAGCGTATCGGGAGTTGGCAAAGCAGTATCATCCCGATCGTTATGTAAACAATCCTCTGGCCAATCTGGCCCAGGAGAAGTTTCAGGAGATACAAAAGGCCTATGAAACCATCATGAAGGAGCGTCAGAATGGAACATCCGGAAGTAGTTATTCCGGTTATAATGGTTATCAAGGCTATCAGGGGAGTTATCAGAACAATTATCAGAACAGCGCCGGTTCTTCTGAAATGAATACGGTTCGTAGCTATCTTCAGATGGGGCGGTATCAAGAAGCGCTGAATTTGCTGAGTCGTATTAACAATCAGAATGCATTATGGAATTATTATTGTGCGGTGGCCCATAAGGGCATGGGTAATAATATGGAAGCGTTAAATTATGCCCGTCAAGCTGTGGCCATGGAACCCAATAATATGCAGTATCGCCAATTCTTAAATTCCTTGTCCTACTCGGGAGTGAGGTATCAGAATACTGCCCCGGTATATGGCGGGACAAATGCAGATCCTTGTGATTGCTGTGTAAGACTTTGGTGTGCAGATTCTTTGTGTGAGTGTATGGGCGGAGACTTGTGCTCATGCTGCTAAATGCAAGGCAAGTTGCCTATCTGGGCGTCTTATTGGCGGTGTGTGAAGTATGTTTGTATATGTCGGCCGTATTAGAGATAAACACATTGGCACTGTTATTTGTGGCTGCTTGTTGTGTGGGGATTAGCTGCATTCTAACAACACCGGTTAAGGGTGGCATCTTCTTGGTGGCGGCCATATTGCTTGGTTATCTTATTCTGCCGAATAAGTTATACCTGATAACTTTTGCCGGCCTGGGAGTTTACATTTTGATCCTGGAAGGCGTACAACCCCGCATGCTGCTCAAGTGGCCTGTATGGATTATTTGGGGAATCAAATTGGCCGTATTTAATGTGGTTTATGTGCCGTTGTTGATATTTGTGCCCCAGATTCTTTATAGCGGAGAAGTATCATTCGGAGTTTTTCTTGCATTGCTCCTTGCCGATAATGCGGTGATGGTTGGGTTTGATTATTTATATTTATCATTGGAAAGTAAGTATGGAGCGCAGATTCAAGCGCTGATAAGAAGGAGGTAGTAAGATGGATGACGAAAATAAGGTGCGCAATAAGAAAATAAAAATTGGCGTTATTTATTTT